>CAZNTY010000313.1:0-2441 GCA_964576085.1 uncultured Undibacter sp.
CACGAGCTCGAGATCGAGGTCGCGCCCGAGGTGCGGGTGCGCCAGAGTCGCTCGATGATCGCCGAGGTTCGCAGCCAAGGTGAGCCGGTGAAGGACACCGGCGCCGCCTGAGGCGCGGGACCTGCCGGAACGGACAGCTCATGCTCTATTTCACGCGATGGCGGGCGTTGGGGATTCTGCTGACGGCGCTCGTCGTCTGTCTGTGCGCGGTGCCCAATTTCTTCCCGTCCAAGATGGTCGATAGCTGGCCGAAATGGGCACAGCGCCATGTCGTGCTGGGGCTCGACCTGCAGGGCGGTTCGCACATCCTGCTCGAGGTCGATACTGGTGCGGTGCGCAAGGAGAAGCTCGAAACGCTGCGTGACGACGTGCGCCGTGTGTTGCGCGACGCGCGCATCGGCTACACCGGCCTGACCGTGCGCGGCAACAGTGTCGAGGTGCGCGTGCGCGAGGGCGCCAATTCAGCCGAAGCGCGGTCCAAGCTGCAGACGCTGTCGCAGCCCGTCGGTGGAATTCTCGGTGCCACCGGAGCGTCGAGCCTCAATATCAGCGACGAAGGCGGCGGGCTCTACCGTCTGACCGTTACGGACCCGGCGATCCAGGAACGTGTGCGGCAGGCGGTCGAGCAGTCGATCCAGATCATCGAGCGACGTGTCAACGAGCTCGGCACCGTCGAGCCGCTGATCCAGCGTCAGGGCACTGACCGCATCCTGGTGCAGGTACCGGGCCTGCAGGATCCGACACGGCTCAAGGAACTGCTCGGCAAGACCGCCAAGCTCGACTTCCGGCAGGTCGACCTGTCGATGACGGTGGAGCAGGCCCAGCAGACCCGTCCGCCGCCAGATTCCGAAATCCTGCCCGGCGCCAAGGGGCAGGGATCCTATCTGATCGAAAAGCGCGTGATGGTGTCGGGCGGCGACCTGACCGACGCGCAACCCGGCTTCGATCCGCGCACCAGCGAGCCGGTGGTTAATTTCCGCTTCAACACCGCAGGCGCACGCAAGTTCGCGCAGGTGACGCAGGAAAATGTCGGCAAGCCGTTCGCGATCGTGCTCGACAACGAGGTGATCTCGGCTCCGGTGATCCGCGAGCCGATCCTCGGCGGCTCCGGCCAGATCTCCGGCAACTTCACGGTGCAGGGCGCCAACGATCTCGCGATCCTGTTGCGTGCCGGCGCGCTGCCCGCGCCTTTGACCATCATCGAGGAGCGCACCGTCGGCCCCGGCCTTGGCCAGGACTCGATCGAGAAAGGCAAGCTGTCATCCTATGTCGGCGCGGCGATGGTGATTATCTTCATGCTGGTCACCTACGGCCTGTTCGGCCTGTTCGCCAATATCGCGGTCGCGATCAACGTCGCAATGATTTTCGGGGTGCTGTCGCTGCTTAACGCCACGCTGACCCTGCCGGGCATCGCTGGCATCGTGCTCACTGTGGGCATCGCAGTCGATTCCAACGTGCTGATCTATGAGCGCATCCGCGAGGAGGTGCGGCACGGCCGCACGCCGATCAACGCGATCGACGCCGGATTCAGCCGTGCGCTTGCGACCATCCTCGATTCCAACATCACGACCTTCATCGCTGCCGCGGTGCTGTTCTACATCGGCACCGGGCCGGTACGCGGCTTTGCCGTCACGCTCGGCATCGGCATTCTCACCACTGTGTTCACTGCCTTCACGCTCACGCGCCTGATTGTCGCCTCCTGGGTGCGCTGGCGAAGGCCGCAGCACGTGCCGATCTAACGCGCATGATCCCGAAAAGTGGAAACCGGTTTTCGGACAAGATCATGCGCCACGAAAAGGTGTCGCCGTGAAGCTCCTTCGCATCGTTCCCGACGACACCAAGTTCGATTTCATGCGCTTCCGGCGCATCAGCTTCCCTATTTCCGCGCTGCTCTCGATTCTCGCGATCTCGCTCTACTTCTTCCATGGCCTGAACTTCGGCATCGACTTCAAAGGCGGCACCCTGATGGAGGTGCAGTCCAAAGCGGGCGTTGCCGACCTCGCCAAGATGCGTGCGACGCTGGGGAATCTCGGCCTCGGCGACGTCCAGCTCCAGCAGTTTGGCGCGCCGAACGACGTGCTGATCCGCATCGCCGAGCAGCCGGGCGGCGATGCCGCGCAGCAGGCTGCGGTGCAAAAGGTGCGCGGCGCGCTCGGGACCGAGGTCGACTACCGCCGGGTTGAGGTGGTCGGCCCCCGCGTTTCCGGCGAGCTTCTGTCCTACGGTGTCATCGGCCTGATGGCCGCAATCGTCTGCATCCTGATCTATCTGTGGTTCCGGTTCGAATGGCAGTTCGCGCTCGGCGCCATGATCGCCAACGTGCACGATATCGTGCTCACCATTGGCTTCATGTCGGTGACGCAGATCGACTTCGACCTGACATCGATTGCGGCGTTGCTCACCATTCTCGGCTATTCGCTCAACGACACCGTCGTCATTTA
>CAZNTY010000314.1:0-8858 GCA_964576085.1 uncultured Undibacter sp.
ACCGGGATGCCGGAGATGCGGTTGTCGGCCATCATCTGCAGCGCATCGGCCAGCGAGGCGTCGGGATGGATGGTGAGCGGGTTGACCACCATGCCGCTCTCGAATTTCTTGACCTGCCGCACCTGCGCCGCCTGCGCCTCCGGCTCGAGATTGCGGTGGATCACGCCGATGCCGCCGGCCTGCGCCATCGCGATCGCCATGTGCGCCTCGGTGACGGTGTCCATCGCCGAGGCGATGATCGGCAGATTGAGGCCAATGGAACGAGTGACGCGGGAGCGGATGTCCACCTCGCTCGGCAGCACCTCCGACAGGCCGGGCTTGATCAGCACGTCGTCGAAGGTGAGCGCTTCGGGCAGGTTACCGTTCGTGGCCATCGCCAACTCCCATTCCCGCGGCAATGGCCGGGTCAGGCTTGAAAACAAGCCCCTGCGGGAGAAATCCCCCGCCGGTCACGGCCCGCGTTTGGGTTGGCGTGGGTCGATAGCACGAGTTAGCCGCGATTCCTAGGGATTTCTCCGCGATCCGCCCGGCGTGGATGGCTGTTATGAAGCGCGCCGCGGGCCTTCCTTCCGCCACGGCTTTGGGGGCATGGTCCGCTCCGCTTCGCCTTGGGGGCGCTGCTCGTCGTTGTCGATCATATGAAGGCACCTCACGACCTGATTTCCGGATCGCGCGCCGATGTCGCGTGACCGCATCGTCCCGCTGATCGTCGCCGTCGCATTGTTCATGGAGAACATGGATTCGACGGTGATCGCCACGTCGCTGCCGGCGATCGCCGCCGATATCGGCGCCAATCCGCTGGCGCTCAAGCTCGCGATCACATCCTACCTGCTCTCGCTGGCGATCTTCATTCCGGCGAGCGGCTGGACCGCCGACCGCTTCGGTGCGCGCACGGTATTCCGCGCGGCGATCGCCGTATTCGTGATCGGCTCGATCGGCTGCGCGCTGTCGGGTTCGCTTACCGACTTCGTGATCGCGCGCATCGTGCAGGGCATGGGCGGCGCGATGATGACGCCGGTCGGCCGCATGGTGCTGGTGCGCTCGATCTCCAAAAGCGAGCTGGTCAATGCAATGGCCTGGGTCACGACCCCGGCCCTGATCGGGCCGGTGATGGGACCGCCGGTCGGCGGATTCATCACCACTTACGCCACCTGGCACTGGATCTTCATCATCAACGTGCCGATCGGGCTGCTCGGCATCGTGCTCGTCACCCGTTACATCGAGGACATGCGCGTCGAACACCACGAGCGCTTCGACGTCGCCGGCATGGTGTTCGCCGGGCTCGGCATCGCCGGGCTGGCGTTCGGCCTGTCGATCGCCGGGCTGAACTTCCTGCCGTGGTCGATCGTCGCGGCGCTGATCGTGTTCGGCGCGATCTTCATGACCGCCTATCTGGTGCACGCCCGCCATACCGCAAACCCGGCGCTCGATCTGACGCTGTTCCGGCTGCCGACCTTCCGCGCCAGCGTCGCCGGCGGCTTCCTGTTCCGGCTCGGACTCGGCGCGCTGCCGTTCCTGCTGCCGCTGATGCTGCAGGTCGGCTTCGGCATGACGCCGTTTCGGTCCGGCCTCATCACGTTCGCGACCGCATTGGGTGCGATGAGCATGAAGTGGGCGACGGCGATGATTTTGCGCCGCCTCGGCTTCCGTACCGTGCTGGTCGTCAACGGGCTGATCTCGGCGGCTTTCCTCGCCGCCTGCGCAGCCTTCACCATCCACACGCCGGCAGCGGTCATGGTCAGCGTGCTGCTGATCGGCGGCTTCTTCCGGTCGCTGCAATTCACCAGCATCAACACCATCGCCTATGCCGAGGTCGAGCACCGGCGCGTCAGCAAGGCGACCGCGCTGGTGAGCGTCGGACAGCAGCTGTCGGTATCGGCCGGCGTCGCGCTCGGCGCCTTCGTGGTGGAGACGACGCTGGCGTTGCGTGGACACGGCGCCGAACTGGGGGCCGCCGACTTCCCGCCGGCGTTCATCGTCGTCGCGCTGGTGTCGGCGACCTCGGTCCTGTTGTTCCGGCTGCTGCCGGCCGACGCCGGGGCGGAGCTGGCCAACCGGCTGCCGAGTCCGGCCGGAAATCCTGCGGAAGCGCGGGATCAGCGGATCACCTGACGGGACCAATCCGGGAACGATTTGCGGCGCCGTTAACCATATAAATCTTTTGTTTGCCTGGCTTTTATGGACAAGACCGCGCCTGCTCGTTAACGTTCGGGCTTCTATAGTAAACGAGCAGTAAACGCGTATGCCCGGACGCTGGCCAAGCTGGGTGATGTCTGTCGGCCTCCTCGCGGCGACGGCTGTCGCGGCGGGACCCGCTGCCGCACAAGGCGGCGCCGTGCGCGGCTGTGCCGACCAGACCGAGTCTGCGGCGACCGAGCGCATTGCCGCCTGCTCCGCCCTGCTGAAATCGCCGCGCCTGTCCGGCAAGCCCGCCGGCGTCACCTACGCCTTGCGCGGGCTCGCCTATCTCGACCGCGGCGACATCCCGCACGCCATTGCCGACCTCGACAAGGCGGTCGAGCTCGCGCCCGATTTCGCGCCGGCCTACCAGAACCGCGGCAATGCCTGGTACGCGCGCGGCAATTTCGGCCGCGCCATCGCCGACTACGATGCCGCGATCCGGCTCGACGGCGGCAACGCCTCCGCTTATGCCAACCGCGCGACCGTGCGGCGCGACGTCGGCTACACCGAAGGCGCGATGGAGGACTACGCCAAGGCGATCAGTCTCGATCCGCGCCATGCCCGCGCCTATGCGAGCCGCGGCGAGCTCTACCTGCGGCAGGGCAATTATGCGCGCGCCGTTTCCGACTTCGAGCAGGCCTTGCGCGTCGCCCCGCAACAGGGGACCTACATGCTGCTCGGCCAGGCGGAGGAAGGCGCCGGCGATCCCGGCCGCGCGCTCGAGGCCTATGCCGAGGCCGCGCGCTTCGATCCGCAGGCGGTCGCGCCGATCAACGCGCAGGCCGGCGTCTTCACGCGCAAGGGCGACTTCGACAAGGCGCTCGCGCTCTACGACCGCGCCCTGCGCATCGACCCGAACGCGCCGGCGACCTATCGCGCCCGCGCCGAGGCTTATTATGCCAAGGGCGACCGCAAGCGCGCGCTCAAGGAAATCGACCGCGTGCTCAAGTTCACCTGGACAGCGGAGGCGCTGAAGCTGCGGGCGCAGTGGCGGCTCGCCGACGGCGACCTCGCCGGCGCGGCGGCGGATGCCGACCATATCGACAAGCTCGATTCATCGGGTGCGTCCTCGCGCGCGCTGCGCGGCGCCATCGCCGTGCGCCGGAAGGATTACGCGGCGGCGCTCGCGAGCCTCGACAAGGCCGTGCTGGACAACGGCAAGGATGCTTTCGCGCTGAGTGAACGCGGACGCGTTTATGCGGTGAAGGGCGACGGCGACAAGGCGCTGGCCGATCTCGACCGCGCCATCGCGCTCGGCGTCACCGATGCGGGCACCTACCGCACGCGCGGCGAGATTTATAAAGGCAAGGGCGACGTGGCGAAGGCGCTCGCCGATCTCGATCGCGCCATCGCGCGCGATCCGTCGGTGGCGGCGAGCTATTTCGACCGGGCTGCGCTGCGCAAGGCCAAGGGCGACACTGCCGGAGAGCTCGCCGACCTCACCGAGGGCCTCAAGCGCGACCCCGCCAACGCCGCGGCGCTTTACGAGCGCGGCCAGATCCGGACCGCGAAGGGCGATATCGCCGGCGCCATCACGGACTTCGACGGCGCGCTCAAGCTCGAGCCGAACAATGCCGACATCCTGAGGAGTCGCGCCCTGGCGCGCGCCGCGAGCAAGAACAAGGACGTGAGCAAGGAGATCGAGGACCTCACGGCGCTGATCGCGCTCGACCCGAAGAACGCGAACAACTACTACCAGCGCGGGCTGGCCTACGAGCGCGACCGAGACGCCGCAAAGGCCGCCGCCGACTTCAAGACCGCGCTGGCCAAGGACCGCACCCTGCGCGCCGCAAAGCGCGCGATGGCGCGGCTCGAGGCCGAAAGCCGGCACTGGGCGCCGAAGACCGCGAAGGCTCTCGACCCCTCGCCCGCCCCGGAGACAGCACCGGCGAAGCCGGAGGCCAAATCTGAGGGCAAGCCCGAGCCCAAACCCCAAGCCACGCCCCAAGCCGAGGCTGCCGAGCCTGCAGCGGCGCCGGGGGCGCCGGCTGCGCCGGAAGCAAAGGCCGAACAGACCGCCTCCAGTCCTCCTGCGCCGGTTTCACAGCCGGCGGAGCGCGCCGCTGCGACTGCCGCGTCCAAGAGCGTGCCGGACAAGGACGAATCCACCCGCGCCGAACGTCCGGCGAAACCGCGCCAGGCTGACACCTATCACGGCGACAACCGCCGCCGCGCCGAGCGCAGCCGCGCGACCGAATACTACATCGGCCGCCGACGCGTCAGCGAGGCGGAATATGAACGCGTGGTGCGCGGGGCGCGCTTCACCGACGCCTTCCGCTAAGGCCCTCACCGCGCGCCGCGAAATCCGGTCGCCAGGAGATAAAGCTCGGCGGAATCGGCGCGGCTCGCCGGCGGCTTGACGTGACGCACGGTCGCGAAATGCCGCTTGAGCTCGGCCAGCAGTGCCGGCTCGGTGCCGCCCTGCAAGACCTTGGCCAGAAACGCGCCACCGGGCTTGAGCACCTCGGCGGCAAACTCCGCCGCCGCCTCGACCAGCGCCATGATCTTGAGATGGTCGGTCCGCCGATGGCCGGTGGCGTTCGCGGCCATGTCGGTCAGCACGACGTCGGCCGGACCGCCGAGCCTGTCCTTGAGCGCGTCCGGCGCCGTTGGATCGAGGAAATCGAGCACCATGAAATCGACGCCGGCGACCGGCGCCATCTCCTGAATGTCGATCGCGACGACGCGGCCCTCGTCCGGTGCGCCGACGCGTTTTGCCACCACCTGGCTCCAGCCGCCGGGCGCCGCACCGAGATCGACCACGCGGCCGCCTTTTTTGAGGATGCGATATTTGTCGTCGATCTCGATCAGCTTGAACGCGGCGCGCGAGCGGTAGCCTTCGCTTTTCGCCCGCGCCACGTAAGGGTCGTTGAGCTGGCGTTCGAGCCACTGCTTCGAGGATTGCGAGCGGTTCTTGTTCCGCACCCGCTGCTTCAGCCCTCGGCCGTGTCCTTTAGAGCCGCGCATCGCCCCAGACACCGTCCTCGCGCATCATCTGCACCAACATGCCTTCGCGCAGCCCGCGATCGGCCACGCGCAGTCGCGGCACCGGGAAGGCGCGGCGGATCGCCTCGAGGATCGCGCAGCCGGCGAGTACCAGATCGGCGCGCTCCGGCCCGATGCATGGGCTCGCCGCGCGCTCCTGATAGCTCATCGCCAAAAGCCGCTCGATCACGCCGTCGATCTCGCCCGCGCTCATCCAGCAGCCGTCGATGCGGCTGCGGTCATAGCGACGCAGGTCGAGGTGCACGCCGGCGATCGTGGTCACGGTGCCGGAGGTGCCAAGCAGATGCAGCCTGCCGAGATCACCGCCATGCGCCGCGGAGAACGGCGCCACCAACGCCGCGACTTCCGCGACCATCGCTTCGTAGGTGTCACGGCTCACCACCAGCCCACCGTGACGTTCCGCCAGCGTAACGACACCGTGCGCGAGCGAGACCCAGCCACGGATGCGTGGCGGCGGCGGTCCGCGGCCATTGGCGGGCGATCGGTCGAGGCGCACCAGTTCCGACGAGCCGCCGCCGATGTCGAACAGCAGCACGCCGTCGGTCTGCGGATCGATCAACGGCGTGCAGCCGGTCGCGGCGAGGCGCGCTTCGGTGCCGCGGTCGATGATCTCGAGATCCAGCCCGATCTCATCGGCAACGCGGCGACGGAAGTCTTCGCCGTTCTGCGCCGCGCGGCAGGCTTCGGTGGCGATCAGCCGGGCACGGGTGACGCCTTTGTTCTTCATCTTGTCGCGACAGATCGCGAGCGCCTCAACGGCGCGCGCGATCGCGGCTTCGCTCAGCCGCCCGGTGGCGGACAGCCCCTCGCCCAGCCGGATGATGCGGGAGAACGCATCGACGACGCGGAAGCCATCGGTGGTGGGCCGGGCGACAAGCAGGCGGCAGTTGTTGGTGCCGAGGTCGAGCGCAGCATAGGTCGCGCCGCCGCGATCGGCGCCCGCGCTGCGGCCGTCGAACGCATCGGGCGGCCGCCGACCCCACCGGGAGCGCCCGTGGGCCACCCGATCAACGGCAGGGCCGAGGCCGGGAGGATCCCGGGCCTCGCCGCTCATGTCTCGGCTCTAACCTTCCTGCCGCGCGCGGCTGCCCCCTTCGGCGCTGCGCCGGCATGTGTTTCCAACTTCGAAAGAAATTGTAACAGCGCAGCCGCTGCGCGCAACCCATGATCCCGCTGCCCATTCTTGTGGAACCGGCTTGGCCCCGCTATGTGGACATGCTCCGCCACAACAATTCCCCGGATTTCATGGACGACAGGACGCTCAATCAACTGGCAATGGCCCAATACGGCATCGGCCAGCCGGTGCTGCGCACCGAAGACCCGACGCTGGTGCGCGGCCTGGGCCGCTATACTGACGATATCGATCTGCCGGACCAGGCCTACGCCGTGATGGTGCGCAGCCGCGACGCCCACGGCATCATTCGCAGCATCGATACCGGAACCGCGCGCGGCATGCCGGGCGTGCTCGGCGTCTATACCGCCGCGGACCTCAAGGACTACGGACCGCTGAAGAACGTGATGCCGCTGAAGAGCCGGGACGGCTCACCGCTCAAGGTCGCGCTGCGCCACGCGCTCGCCGAAGGCAAGGTGCGCTGCGTCGGCGACCCGGTCGCCTGCGTGGTGGCCGAAACGCTGGCGCAGGCGAAAGACGCCGCCGAGGCGGTGTCGCTCGACATCGAGCCGTTGCCGGCGGTGACACTGGCGAGCGAGGGGGCAAAGCCCGGCGCCCCGCAGCTCTACGACGACATCCCCGGCAATGTCGCGCTCGACTATCACTTCGGCGACGCCGAAAAGACCAATGCGGCATTCGCCGCCGCCGCCCATGTCGTCAGGCTGCCGATCCGCAATACGCGCTGCGTCGTCGCACCGATGGAGCCGCGCGTCGCGATCGGCGAGTTCGATGCTGGCGCCGGCAAATGGACGCTGCATTCGTGCAGCCAGGGCGTGTTCGGCCTGAAGAACCAGTTGGCCGACATGCTCCGCAGCCCGCCGGACAAAGTGCGCGTCCTCACCGGCAATGTCGGCGGCTCGTTCGGCATGAAAGCCTCGGCCTATCCCGAATATATCTGCGTGCTGCACGCGGCGAAGGTGCTCGGCCGTCCGGTGAAATGGACCGACGAGCGCACCGGCTCCTTCGTGTCCGACCATCACGGCCGCGACCACGAGATGACCGGCGAGCTCGCGCTCGACAAGGATGGCCACTTCCTCGCGCTGCGGCTGACCGGCTACGGCAACATGGGCGCCTGGCTCAATCCGGTGTCGCCGCTGATGTCGACGCTCAACACGGTGAAGAACGCAGCGAGCGTTTACCGCACGCCGCTCATCGAATGCTCGACCAAGTGCGTCTATACCAACACGACGCTGGTGTCGGCCTATCGCGGCGCCGGGCGGCCGGAAGGCAATTATTACATGGAGCGGCTGATCGACACTGCGGCGCGCGAGATGGGGATCGACCGCATCGAGCTGCGCCGCCGCAACCTGATCCGGCCGAAGGACATCCCATACCGCAACGCCGCCGAGATGACCTATGATAGCGGCGACTTTCCCGCCGTGCTCAGGCATGCGGTCGAGCTCGCCGATCTCAAGGGCTTCAACAAGAGGAAGCGCGAGAGCAAGAAGGCCGGCAAGGTGCGCGGGCTTGGCGTCGGCTGCTTCCTCGAGGTGACGGCGCCCGCCAACAAGGAAATGGGCGGCATCCGTTTCGAGGCCGACGGCACCGTGACGATCATTACCGGCACGCTCGATTACGGCCAGGGCCATGCCGCGCCGTTCGCGCAGGTGCTGAGCGAAAAACTCGGAGTGCCGTTCGAGAGGATCAGGCTGCTGCAGGGCGACAGCGACGAGCTGCTGGCGGGCGGCGGCACCGGCGGCTCGCGCTCGATGTCGTCGAGCGGCATGGCGATCGTCGAAGCCTCCGCCAAGGTGATCGAGAAAGGCAAGGAGATCGCCGCGCATGTGCTGGAGGCGTCCCCCGGTGACATCGAGTTCAAGGCGGGGAAGTTCGTCATCGCCGGCACCGACCGCGCAATCGGCATCATGGAGCTTGCGGACAAGCTGCGCAGCGGATTGAAGCTGCCGGAGGGCACACCCGCTTCGCTCGACGTGCGTCACGTCAGCGACGGCGCGCCATCGGTGTTTCCGAACGGCTGCCATGTCGCCGAGGTCGAGATCGACCCGACGACCGGCGTCACCGAGGTGGTGAAGTATGCCGCGGTCAACGATTTCGGCACCGTCGTCAATCCGATGCTGGTCGAAGGCCAGATCCACGGCGGCGTCGTTCAGGGCATCGGACAGGCACTGATGGAAAACACCGTCTATGATTCGGATGGCCAGTTGATGACCGGCTCATTCATGGACTACGCGATGCCGCGCGCACACGATGTGCCGGACTTCGTGGTCGAGAATCATCCGGTGCCAGCGACCAGCAACCCGCTCGGATCCAAAGGCTGCGGCGAAGCCGGTTGCGCCGGCAGCCTGGCCACCGTGGTCAATGCCGTGATCGATGCGCTCTCCGAGCACGGCATCACAGAGATCGACATGCCGATGACACCGGAGAAGATCTGGCGCGCGATCCATGACGCCAAGCAGGCCAAGGCGGCGTGAGGGCTGTGAGCCCCTTTCCTTCTCCCCTTGTGGGAGAAGGTGGCGTGGAGCGAAGCTCCGCGCCGGAT
>CAZNTY010000315.1:0-2625 GCA_964576085.1 uncultured Undibacter sp.
TTTCACCAGCGGCGTGCTCGCGCCGTACTGGCTGTTCGTGCTCGGCGGCCTGTTCATCGCGGTGACGCTGCTGTTGCCGCGCGGCATCGTCGGCACGCTGAACCACTGGTGGGCGGGCCGCGGCGCGCTCAAGGCGGCCGAGGGCGCCGACGCGGCGGCCGCGCCGCAGGCTGCGGAGTGATGCCATGGCCGATCCTGTGACCGACAAGAAGACCACCACCGCGCTGCTCTATCTCGACGGCATCAGCGTGTCGTTCGACGGCTTCAAGGCGCTCAATGAGCTGTCCTTCGTTATCGAGCCGGGCGAGATGCGGGCGATCATCGGACCGAACGGCGCCGGCAAGACCACGATGATGGACGTCGTCACCGGCAGGACGCGGCCGGAGTCCGGCGAGGTCTATTTCGCGCAGGGCGCTTACGACCTCTCTAGGCTGGACGAGACCGAGATCGCCGCGCTCGGCATCGGCCGCAAGTTCCAGAAGCCGACCGTGTTCGAGATGCATACGGTCGAGGACAACCTGCTGCTGGCGCTCAAGGGCGACCGCCGGGTGCGCGGCACGCTGCTGTGGGAGACTACGGCGCCGCAGCGCGGGCGCATCGACGAGCTGCTCGACATTATCCGCCTTGCGCCGGCGCGCTCGCGCGTCGCCGGCAGCCTGTCGCACGGCCAGAAGCAGTGGCTGGAGATCGGCATGCTGCTGGCGCAGGAGCCGCAGCTTCTTCTTGTCGACGAGCCGGTTGCGGGCATGACCGACGCCGAGACCCAGCAGACCGCGGAGCTGCTCAAGGCGATCAACCGCGACAAGACCGTCGTGGTGGTCGAGCACGACATGGCCTTCGTGCGCGAGCTCGGCGTCAAGGTGACATGCCTGCACGAGGGCTCGGTGCTGGCCGAAGGCTCGATCGATCAGGTTTCCGCCAACGAGCGGGTGGTCGAAGTCTATCTGGGGCGGTGATGGCACGGCGATTACACAGCTTCGGTGTCATCGTCCGCGTAGGCGGACGATCCCGTACGCCGTGCCCCATCGATTTGCCACCTTTACTGGATGCCCGTTTGCGCGGGCATGACAGCGGGGATGGATCATGCTGACCGTCAACGCCATCGACCTGCATTATGGCGCGGCGCAGGCGCTGCGCGGCATCTCGCTGAAGGCGGCGCCCGGTAAGGTGACATGCGTGCTCGGACGGAACGGCGTCGGCAAGACCAGCCTGTTGCGCGCGCTGGTCGGCCAGCATCCGGTATCCAAGGGCTCGATCGTGTTCGAGGGCCGCGACATTACCAGGATGTCCACGGTGGACCGTGCGCGGACCGGCATCGCCTATTGTCCGCAGGGCCGCGAGATCTTCCCGCTGCTCACCGTCGCGGAAAATCTCGAGACCGGCTTCGCGCCGCTGCCGCGCGAGCAGCGCAGGGTGCCCGACGACGTGTTCGCGCTGTTCCCCGTGCTGCGCGACATGCTCGGCCGCCGCGGCGGCGACCTGTCCGGCGGGCAGCAGCAGCAACTGGCGATCGGCCGCGCGCTGGTGATGCGGCCGCGGCTGCTGCTGCTCGACGAGCCGACCGAGGGTATCCAGCCCTCGATCATCAAGGACATCGGCCGGGCGATCGCCTATCTGCGCGGGCTCGGGCAGATGGCGATCGTGCTGGTCGAGCAATATCTCGATTTCGCGCAGGAGCTGGGCGACGAGTTTGCGGTGATGGACCGCGGCGCGGTGGTCTATGCCTGCGACCGCGCCGGCATGGACGAGGGCGCGCTCAGGCGCGCACTGGCGATTTGATGATGGCGTCACGTCCGTCACAATCGTGGTGTCGTCCCCCCCGAAGGCGGGGGACCCAGTACGCCGGGGCCTCTCGCCTCGGCCGAGGCGTCCGTGTTTACTGGATGCCCCGCTTGCGCGGGGCATGACAGCGGAGGTTGGGGCAGTGCTGGCTAGGACCGAAAGCTCGCAAATCTTCGCCGCCAACCGCGCCCGCGGTCGCGTCGCGCTGAACGTGCGCGCCGACGCCGGCATCACCCGCCGCGGCCGCGTCCACGAGGACGGCTCGCTGCGCGTGCGCTTTCCCAATGTCGAGACGGGCGCGGCGCTCGAGGCGGTGCTGGTCAACACCGCCGGCGGCATGACCGGCGGCGACCGGTTCACGATCGATCTCGCGCTCGACGAGGGCGCCAATGCAGTGGCCGGCACTGCGGCCGCCGAGAAAATCTACCGATCGAGCGGGCCGGACACCGAGGTCGCGGTGACGCTGACGGTCGGCGCCGGCGCGCGGCTCGCCTGGCTGCCGCAGGAGACCATCCTGTTCGACCGCGCGCGGCTTGCGCGCCGCATCGACGTCGAGCTCGCGGACGACGCCTCGCTGCTGCTGTGCGAAGCCGTGGTGTTCGGGCGCGCCGCGATGGGCGAGACCGTCGCGCAGGGCCGGCTGGTCGACCGCTGGCGGCTGCGCCGCGGCGGCAGGCTCACCTTCGCCGAGACGATGCGGCTCGACGGCGCCATCGCGGCCAGGCTCGCGGCCCCGGCCGTCGCAGCCGGCGCTCACGCGCTCGCGACGCTGCTGGTCGTGCCCGGCGACGAGGCCGTCTGTGAAACGGTGCGGGCGCTAGCCGGTAACTTCACCGGCGAGGT
>CAZNTY010000316.1:0-1562 GCA_964576085.1 uncultured Undibacter sp.
GCAGGCGCGGCGCATGACCATGCCTACTCTGGTCATGCTGGGCACGAACGAAGGCCCCGCTTTCAAGGAGGCGGCCCGCTGGATGGCGCAGAATATCCCGGGCAGCGCGGACATCGTCGAGGTGCCGAACGCGGGTCACGCCTCGGTGCGCGAGCGGCCCGAGTTCGTGCTGCAGCAGTTCCGACGCTTCCTCGTGAAGTGAGACGGTAATCCCCTGACAGTTAGAGGAGCGCCGGGCTCGGACCGCTGACCGCCAAGAGTCTGAGCGGTCCGAGCCCGGCGTGGCCACGCCGCCGCCGGGCGGGGTTAGGATGGAGTTGCAACACAACCATCGAACCTCGAACGGAGAACGACATGACCACGGAGAAGAAGATAGCACGGCGCAAGCTCAGCCTGCTCGAGCTGGCCGCCGATCTCGGCAACGTCAGCAAGGCGTGCCGGGTGATGGGTTACAGCCGCCAGCAGTTCTACGAGATCCGGCGCAACTTCCAGACCTATGGTGCCGACGGGCTGCTCGACAAGATCGCCGGCGCCCGGCCGCCCCATCCCAACCGGGTCGGCGAGGACATCGAGCAGGCGATCCTCGAGCATTGCCTGGCCCATCCCTGCCATGGCGCGCTCAGGGTCGCCAACGAGCTGGCCCTGCGCGGCATCCAGGTCAGCTCGACCGGCGTGCGCGGCGTGTGGAGCCGCCATGGCCTGCTCAGCCGGCACGACCGCCTGCTGCGGCTGGAGAAGGCCTCGGCCGAGCGGACCGTGCAGCTCTCCGAGGAGCAGGTCGAAGCCCTCGAACGGTTCAGCCCGGAGTTCCGCGAGCGCCACATCGAGGCCCATTACAGCGGCGACCTGCTGGCGGTCGACACCTTCTTCGTCGGCCACCTGAAGGGCGTCGGCAAGGTCTACCTGCAGAGCGCGATCGATTGCTGCTCGCGTCTCGCCTGGGGCCGTCTCTACACCAACAAGATGCCGGTCACCGCCGTGCATCTGCTCAATACCGACGTGCTGCCGACCTTCGAGGCCCACGGCATCTCGATCAAGACCGCCCTCAGCGACAATGGCCGGGAGTTCTGCGGCCGGCCCGATCGCCACCCGTACGAGCTGTTCCTCCAGCTCGAGGGCATCGAGCACCGCAAGACCAGGGTGAAGCGGCCGCAGTCCAATGGCATCGTCGAACGGTTCCACCGCACCCTGCTCGACGAGCACTTCAGGGTCGAAGGCCGACGCACCTGGTTCGAGACCGTCGAGGAGATGCAGGCCGCCCTCGACGCTTACCTCGTCACATACAACACTGAACGCCCTCACCAGGGGCGCGGCATGAACGGCCGTACCCCTTGGCGAGCCTTCCTCGATCGCATTCCCGCAAACGACAACTCACAGGAGGACGCCGACCGCCAAACCGATCAAGCTGCCTGACCACCGACCGGCGCGGCACCTGTCAGTCGATTACCGTCTCAGTACAGATCGCCTCCTTCCAACTCTTTGGATGTTCTCCACCCTCAGCCATTCGGTGCTCCACCGCCCTACGGAATCGCCCGTATAGCTTCCGCTAGCGAGGGAGCCAG
>CAZNTY010000317.1:0-13531 GCA_964576085.1 uncultured Undibacter sp.
CTCTTAACCAATCCGCACGACAACCTATCTCCGGCCGGGCGAAGCGGGAGCCGGAAACCGTAACCCCTGTGCTATTTGTGATCGCGCGTGCGGATTATGGATTCCGGGTTCGCCGCGGCGCCCCGGAATGACCGCCGAAGGCTCTCGTGGTTAAGAGTGCAGGCGCCGCAGCGGACGACGAACCGCGCCGCGGATTTCCTCGGCGGCGTGCTCCTCGAACAGCTCGGCGAGCTTCTCGGTCATGGCGCCGCCGAGCTCCTCGGCATCGACGATGGTGACGGCACGACGATAATAACGCGTGACGTCGTGGCCGATGCCGATCGCAATCAGTTCGACCGGGGAGCGCGTCTCGATCTCCTCGATCACGTAGCGCAGGTGGCGCTCCAGGTAGTTGCCCGGATTGACCGAAAGCGTCGAATCGTCGACCGGCGCGCCGTCGGAGATCATCATCAGGATCTTGCGTTGCTCGGTGCGCGCCAGGAGCCGCTTGTGCGCCCAGTCGAGCGCCTCCCCGTCGATGTTCTCCTTGAGCAGGCCCTCGCGCATCATCAGGCCGAGATTCTTGCGCGCGCGGCGCCACGGCGCATCCGCCGACTTGTAGATGATGTGGCGCAGGTCGTTGAGTCGGCCGGGATTGGCGGGCTTGCCGGCACCGAGCCATTGCTCGCGCGACTGTCCACCTTTCCAGGCGCGGGTCGTGAAGCCGAGGATTTCGACCTTGACGCCGCAGCGTTCCAGCGTGCGCGCCAGGATATCGGCGCAGGTGGCCGCGACCGTGATCGGGCGGCCGCGCATCGAGCCTGAATTATCGAGCAGCAGCGTCACCACGGTGTCGCGGAACTGCATGTCCTTCTCGGCCTTGAACGACAGCGGGTGCAGCGGGTCGATGATGATGCGCGACAGCCGCGCGCTGTCGAGCTGGCCTTCCTCGAGGTCGAACTCCCACGACCGGTTCTGCTGCGCCATCAGCCGGCGCTGCAGGCGATTGGCGAGGCGCGCCACCACGCCCTGCAGATGCGAGAGCTGCTTGTCGAGATAGCCGCGCAGCCGGTCGAGCTCTTCCGGCTCGCACAGATCCTCCGCCGCGACAGTCTCGTCAAAGCGATTGGTGAAGGCCCGATAGTCCGGACCGCGCGGCGCGTTGTCGCCATGATGCCGTGGACGCTGCGGCTCGCCGGGCGATTCGGCGTCGCCCATGTCGGCGTCGTCGGCCATATCCGCCTGCTGGGCATCGGTCGCTTCGGCGGCGCTGTCCGGCACCTCCTCGGTCGTGACCTGGGTGTCCTCGGCGCTCATGCGTTGGGACTCGTCGCTCTCGGAAGCGTCGCCGTCCTGGCCCTGCTCCTGCTGGCGCTTATCGTCCTCGCCTTCGTCTTCGTCCTCGCTATCGCTCGATCGGTCCTCGCCCATGTCGAGCGCGTCCAGCATGTCGTGCACGACGTCACCGAACTGGCGCTGATCGTCGATCAAGTCGTCGAGCCGTTCGAGGTCACGGCCGGCGCGGGCCTCGATCACCGGCCGCCACAAATCGACCAGCTTCTTGGCAGCGGCCGGCGGCGTCAGACCGGTGAGCCGCTCGCGCACCAGCAGCGCCAGCGCTTCCTCGATCGGAGCGTCGGAGCGCTCGGTGATCTGGTCGAATTTGCCGCGATGATAACGGTCGGCGAGCATGGCGCCGATATTGCCGGCAACACCGGCCATGCGACGTGAGCCGATCGCCTCGACACGGGCCTGCTCGACCGCCTCGAACACCGCGCGGGCCTGCTGGCCGCCCGGCTGAAGCCGGCGGTGGATCGCCGGATCATGACAGGCGAGACGCAGCGCAATGGCGTCAGAGTGGCCGCGAACGATCGCCGCCTCGGCGCGCGACAGCTTGCGCGGCGGCTCGGGAAGCCGTGCCTTGCCGCCGGCAAGGCCGGGCCGCTCGGCCGCGAACGAAATCTCAAGGTCGGGCTTCTTCGCGATCGCGCGCATGCAGCCGGCAACGGCGCGCTTGAACGGCTCGGTCGGCGATTCCTTGGCCGAAGACTTTGGTTTGACGTTGGAGGCCATATTCTCTCGACTCACCGCCATCATCTGGATTCCGGGTTCGCCGCTGCGGGCGCCCGGAATGACGACGTCAGGAAAGTGCCACGTTCAGCGCCGACTCCGGCAGCTCGACGCCGAAGCAGCGCTGATAGAATTCGGCGACGATCGGCCGCTCCAGTTCGTCGCACTTGTTGAGGAAGGTGAGCCGGAACGCAAACCCGATGTCATTGAAGATCTCGGAATTCTCCGCCCAGGTGATGACCGTGCGCGGACTCATCACCGTCGAGATGTCGCCGTTCATGAACGCGTTGCGGGTCAGGTCGGCGACGCGCACCATCTTGCTCACGATGTCGCGGCCCTGCTCGTTGCGGTAATGCTTGGCCTTGGCCAGCACGATCTCCACCTCGTTGTCGTGCGGCAGATAATTGAGCGTCGTCACGATCGACCAGCGGTCCATCTGGCCCTGGTTGATCTGCTGGGTGCCGTGATAAAGGCCCGAGGTGTCGCCGAGCCCGACGGTGTTCGCAGTCGCGAACAGGCGGAATGCCGGATGCGGCTTGATCACCTTGTTCTGGTCGAGCAGGGTCAGGCGGCCGGAGACCTCCAGCACGCGCTGGATAACGAACATCACATCGGGCCGACCGGCGTCATATTCGTCGAAGCAGAGCGCGATGTTGTTCTTGAGCGCCCAGGGCAGGATGCCGTCGCGGAATTCGGTGATCTGCTGGCCGTCCCTGATGACGATGGCGTCCTTGCCGATCAGGTCGATGCGGCTGATGTGGCTGTCAAGGTTGACGCGCACGCAGGGCCAGTTGAGCCGCGCCGCAACCTGCTCGATATGCGTCGATTTGCCGGTGCCGTGATAGCCGGTGACCATCACGCGGCGGTTCTTGGC
Source organism: uncultured Undibacter sp. (assembly GCA_964576085.1). Taxonomy (GTDB): domain Bacteria; phylum Pseudomonadota; class Alphaproteobacteria; order Rhizobiales; family Xanthobacteraceae; genus Pseudolabrys. The sequence goes on from CAZNTY010000317.1 coordinate 2,924, forward strand.
GAAGCCGGCAAGGATGGCGAGCGTGGTGGGGCGATCGAACCGGTAGTCCGGATCGTTGTCCGGAACATACTCGTCGGCCTCCGAATAAGCCGGCACTTCCATGTCGCTGTCGATGCCGAAGACCTGCCGCACCGACACCTTCATGTCGGGCAGGCCGGCAACCTGTTCTTGCGCTGCGGCAGTCATTGATCCTCCGTGGCTTCGGAACCGCGAAGCCCGATGCGGAAACGAGTCGTAAGGGGCGGATATCGGTTCAATCTAGCAGATGGCCTGCCGGTAAAAAACCCGACCCGCCGCATAAGTTCAATGCAATCTTTTCAATAAGATAGGCACACTCGCGTGATGTTGCGAGGTCCTCGCGTCAGTCGAATCCGACGGTTTTGAGGTAGTTATAGGCCTGGATGATCTCGACCAGACGGTCCTCCGAGGATCGGTCGCCGCCGTTGGCGTCGGGGTGATGACGCTTCACCAGGGCCTTGAACCGCGATTTGACCTCCGCCGGCTGTGCGTCGATATCGAGGCCCAGCACCTCCAGCGCCCTGCGTTCGGCATTGCGCACGATCCGCTGCTCAGCGGCGCGCTTGGGATCGGGCCGCGCGCCGGCGCGGCCGCCGACCTCGTGGAACATGCCGAGCGGATCGATCGCATCATCGACATTGGGCCGGCCGGCGCCGCGCTTGCCGGTTCCCATCTTCCAGGTCGGGCGATGGCCGGTGATTGCGTCCTTCTGGTAGGCCATCACGGCGTCATCGCTCATGCCGGCGAAGAAATTGTAGTTCTGGTTGTAGTGGCGCACATGCGCGAGGCAGAAGCGCCAGTACTCGTTCTCGCGGCCGCGCCCTTTCGGCGCGCGATGGGTGGCTTTTTCCTTGCAGCCGACCCATTCGCAGCCCGGACCGCCGACCTTCGGGCGGCGATCCTTGTTCGGCTTGACCCGAATCCGATCAAACAGGGGCGAATTTGAATCCATGACCCAACATTATGCGCTTTGGCCTGTGGCACGTTCAAGAGCGGCCCAGGCATTGACCCACGACGCGCCCTCTCCTAAGCGGACCGCATGCGCACCATCGAGACGATCAGCCGGAAGTTGACCGAGGCCTTTGCGCCGCAAAGCCTCAATGTGGTCGACGAATCGCACCTGCACGACCCTAGCCACCCCGGCCATCGTCCGGAAGGACAAACGCATTACCGTGTCTATATCGTGGCCGAGGCCTTCAAAGGTAAGACCCGCGTCGAACGTCACCGCCTGATCAATGCGGCGCTGGCGGCCGAACTCGCAGGCGGCGTGCATGCGCTGGCGATCCACGCCGCCGCGCCGGGCGAAAACACCTGATCCCCATCCTTCAAGGCGCACACGCCTAAGAGGCCGCTTTTTGCGCTTTCGGCAGCGGCTGAATGCGCAGCATGGTGATGCGGTTGCGCGAGCGGCGCAGCACCCTGAAGCGGAAGCCGTGGAAGGTGAAACTCTGGCCCGGCTCCGGAATCGAGCGCGCTTCGTGAATGACGAGGCCGGCAATCGTCGTCGCCTCTTCGTCCGGGAGGCTCCAGTCCATCACACGGTTGAGGTCGCGGATCGGCACCGCGCCGTCGACATTGACGGAGCCGTCCGACTGCTTGCGCACGCCGGGCATTTCGACATCGTGCTCGTCGGTAATATCGCCGACGATCTCCTCGAGGATGTCCTCGAGCGTGACCAGGCCCTCGACCTCGCCATATTCGTCGACCACCAGCGCGAACGGCGTCTTGCGGCGGCGAAACGCCTTGAGCTGCTCGGATACCAGCCGCGTGTCGGGCACGAACCAGGGCGGCGTCATCAGCGCGCCGATGTCGAGCTTGCTCGCGTCGCCGTCGGCCGCGTGCAGCGCCCGCAGCAGGTCCTTGGCGTGCAGCACGCCGACGATGTTCTCCGGCTTCTCCCGCCAGACCGGCAGCCGAGTCACCGGCGAGGCGATCACCGCGTTGACGATGTCCTCCGGCTTATCGTCGCCGCACACGGTGATCATGTTGGTGCGGTGGATCATCACGTCGGAGACCTCGAGCTCGCGAAGGTCGAGCACGCCGCCGAACATGTCGCGATCGAGCTTTTCCACGTCGCCCTCGCGATGCATCAGGTCGAGGGCGCCCCGCAACTCCTCGTGCGCGGACAGCACGCTCTGGTCCTCCCCCACCTTCATGCCGAAAAGCCGCAGCAGCGCCCGCACCAGCCCTTCGATCGTCATCAGGATCGGGCCGAGCAGACGCACCACCCATTGCATCGGCCGCGCCACCATCAGCGAAATGCGGTCGGGCGCGTTGAACGCCGCGGTCTTGGGCAGGACTTCGGAGAAGATCACCACGATCGCCGTCATGCCGATCGTCGCGTAGACGATGCCGGCATTGCCGAACCAGGCCAGCAGCACGCCGGTCGCCAGCGAGGAGGCGGCGATATTGACGGCATTGTTGCCGAGCAGCAGCGCGCCGATCAGGCGCTCGCGCTGCTCGAGCAGCCGATTGACGATGACGGCTGCACGGTTGCCGTGCTCAGCGAGACGGGCCATCGCGGCGCGCGAGGACGCGGTCAATGCCGTCTCGCTGCCGGCGAAGAACGCCGACAGCAGCAGGCAGATCACGATAACGCCAAGCGACAGCCAATCGAGTCCGGTCATAGGTCGTTCATGCGGCTTGCGCGGGGCCTCATGCGCGAAGCGTCTCGGTCAAAAACACGCGCACCTCGGAGGCATCGACATCGTTCTCGACAAAGGCGTTGCCGACACCGCGCACCAAGATGAATGTCAGCCGGCCGCGCTTCACCTTCTTGTCCTGCGAGATCAGCGCCATCAGCCGGTCGGCGTCGGGCATGGGGCCGGCCACGTCCCTGATCTGGGTTGGAAGCCCGACGGCGGCAAGATGATGCTTGACGCGCGTCACGGCATCGGCCGGGATCAGCCCGCGCCGGGCGGAAAATTCGAAGGCGAGCGCCATGCCGAGCGCCACCGCCTCGCCATGCAGCAGGCGGCCCGAGAAGCCGGCGGCGGCTTCGAACGCATGGCCGAACGTGTGGCCGAGGTTGAGCAGCGCACGCTCGCCGGTTTCGCGCTCGTCGCGCGCGACGATCGCCGCCTTGGCGCGGCAACACACCGCGATGGCATGCTCGCGGCAGGTGTTGCCGGATTTGGCGCCGCCAGCGAACACGTCCTGCCAGTTGGCTTCGAGCCAGGAGAAAAAGCCGGCATCGCCCAAAAGCCCGTACTTCGCCACCTCGGCATAGCCGGCGGCGAACTCGCGCCGCGGCAGCGTATCGAGCAGCGCGGTGTCGGCGATCACCAGCGCCGGCTGATGGAAGGCGCCGATCAGGTTCTTGCCCTGCGGCGAATCGATGCCGGTCTTGCCGCCGACCGAGGAATCGACCTGCGCGAGCAACGTCGTCGGCACCTGCACGTAGTCGAGCCCGCGCCGGGTCACGGCCGCAGCGAAGCCGCCGAGGTCGCCGACCACACCACCGCCGAGCGCGATCACCAGGTCGCCGCGCTCGATCCTGGCCGCGATCAGCGCCTCGCAGACCGTCTCGAGCGTCGTGTAACTCTTCGAGCCTTCGCCCGGCGGCACCTCGATCCGCGCAAAGTCGATGCCGGAGGCGGACAGGGTCCGCTCAGCCGCGGCCAGATGGAGCTTCGCGACATTCGCATCGGTCACGATCGCCGCCCTGGCGCCCGGCCGCAACGCCTTGATCCGCGCGCCAAGCATGTCGAGGACGCCACGGCCGATGATGATGTCATAGCCGCGCCTGTCGAGCGCGACTTTCACGATCACCGGTTTGCCGGCGCGAAGCGGCGCGGTCATGACCCAACTCCTGTCGCAACGCCGAGTTTACCGGCGAGTCCGCCGATCAGCTCGTCCACGATCGCCTCATGCGGCTCATCGCGCGACTGCACGGTCAGGTCGGCAAGCGCATAGAACGGTTCCCGAAGCGGCAGCAGCGCCTTAAGCTGGTCGACCAGCGGCCGCTCGCCGCGTCGCCTGGTCCGGCGCAGCAACACCTCGACGTCCGCCTTGAGCCAGACTGAAATTCCCTTGGCGGCGATCAGTTCGCGCGTATGCGGATCCATAACCGCGCCGCCGCCGGTCGCGAGCACCTGCGGCCCCCCGTCGAGCAGCCGCGCGATCACGCGCGCCTCGCCGGCGCGGAAATAGGGCTCGCCGTGCCTGGCGAAGATTTCGGGAATGGTCATGCCGGCTGCCGCCTCGATTTCACTGTCGGCATCGACAAACGGAATGGCGAGCCTGGCAGCGAGCCGCCGCCCGATCGAGGACTTGCCGGCGCCCATCATGCCGACCAGCACGACGGAACGGGGGCCGAGCGCCGTCACGATACGGCTCTCGATTCCGTCCAACGCGGCATTTTGCAGGGCAATATCGTCCATCGCGGCCTGTCCGCCTCCTCGGGGCAGGCTCCATATACCCAGTTCCGGGCGGCTTTGCAGCGTCCTTGCAACAACCGCCGCAACATGGTCGTTGAGGGAATCGTTTAGTTTTGCTGATTGAATCCGCCATCCGTGATGTTTGGGCGGATCGGGTGCAGCGCGGAAACGTCATCAAGAGCCGCAAGAATGCCGAGCCTGTTCAAATTTCTGGTGGCGATCGCCGTGCTGACGGGGCTTGTCTATCTGGTGGTATTTTCACTGGCGAATTTCGTCGATCTCAAGCCGCGCGAGATCAGCGTGACGATCCCGCCCGACAAATTCATCAAACGCTGACGGCAGCACGCGGGCACATGACGGCACGACCCGCACGAGAGAGAACCGGCGAGGCTCACGGCGGCACACTGATCGAGCTGTTCCTCGACATGCTTGCCGCTGAGCGCGGCGCCAGCGCCAATACGCTCGCCGCCTACCGCCGCGACCTCGACGATCTCTCCGCTCATCTGAGCAGGCGCGGCCGCACTCTCGGTGACGCGACGACGGATAATCTGCGCGGCTATCTCGGCACGCTCGCCGACAGCGGCTTCAAGCCTTCCTCTGTCGCGCGGCACATCTCCGCGATCCGGCAGTTCTATCGTTTCCTCTACGCCGAGCGTCATCGCGCCGACGATCCGGCCGCAGTGCTGGAAGGACCCCGGCGCGCGCGACCGCTGCCGAAGGTGCTGTCGATCGCCGATGTCGACGCGCTGCTCAAGGCCGCGCGCGCGGCGGCGGACAGTGCCGATGCCCCGCCGTTGGAGCGGCTGCGCGCCGCGCGTCTGCTGTGCCTGCTCGAGGTGGCTTACGCGACCGGCTTGCGGGTGTCGGAGCTCGTCGCATTGCCGGCGAGCGCCGCCAGGCGCGGCCAGGCGATGCTGGTGGTGCGCGGCAAAGGCGGCAAGGAACGGCTGGTGCCGTTCAATGACGCGGCCAAGCGCGCGATGTCGGATTACCTGGAGCTGCGTGCGCAGAGCAAAGGCGAAGCCGCATCGAAATGGCTGTTCCCGTCGTTCGGCGAGAGTGGCCACATCACGCGGCAGCATTTCGCGCGCGAGCTCAAGGCGCTGGCGGCAACATGCGGCATCGACGCCGGCAAGATCAGCCCGCACGTGCTGCGCCACGCCTTCGCCAGCCACCTGCTCCATAACGGCGCCGATCTGCGCGTGGTGCAAACACTGCTCGGCCATGCTGATATCTCGACCACGCAAATCTACACGCATGTCCTCGAAGACCGGCTCAAAAGCCTGGTGCGTGACCTGCATCCGCTCGCCGATGCTAAGGAGTAACGAGCTTCAACCCGACGATGCCGGCCAGGATCAGGCCGATGCACAGCAGACGGACGACATCGGCCGGCTCGTCGAACATCAGGATGCCGACCAGCACGGTGCCGACCGCGCCGATCCCGGTCCACACCGCATAGGCGGTGCCGAGCGGCAATGCGCGCAGCGCGACAAAGAGCAGCGCGACGCTCGCCACCATCGCCGCGCCGGTCACAGCCAGTATCCACAGCCGGCCATGCGCGGCTTTCAGCCCCACCGCCCAGCCGATCTCGAACAGGCCGGCCGCGACCAGGACCAGCCATGATGCCGTCAAGGACATCGTCGATGACATCGCCACGTCTCCTATCAAGGTGGACGGGGCCGTCCCCATCGATTTTTCGGGAAAACGCGGGGTCGTCCCCGCACTTCCTATGTAGGACCAAGCCGGCCGGGAGCAAGGTTGACTTCAAGGCACGCCAATGAGCAGTTTCCGCCCATGTTGGACGGAAATTTAACGCCGACCGGTCATTGATCGCACGATGCGGGCCTATCTCGATTTTGAAAAGCCGGTCGCCGAGATCGAAGCCAAGATCGAGGAGCTGCGCGCCATCGGCGACAGCGGCGATTCGCAGGCGATCAGCGAGGAGATCGCGCGGCTCGACGTGAGGGCCGCGCTCGAGCTCAAGGAAATCTACAGCCAGCTCACCCCGTGGCAGAAGACGCAGGTCGCGCGCCACCCGCAGCGACCCCACTGCCTCGACTACGTCGCCGGCCTGATCTCCGATTTCGTGCCGCTCGCCGGTGACCGCACCTTCGGCGACGACGAGGCCATCATCGGCGGCTTCGGCCGTTTCCGCGGCGAGAGTGTCTGCGTGATCGGCCACGAGAAAGGCGCCGACACCGAAAGCCGCCTCAAGCACAATTTCGGCATGGCGCGGCCGGAAGGCTATCGCAAGGCGGTGCGGCTGATGGACATGGCCGACCGCTTCGGCATCCCGGCGATCTCGCTGGTCGACACCGCCGGCGCGTATCCCGGCATCGGCGCGGAGGAACGCGGCCAGGCGGAAGCGATCGCGCGCTCGACCGAGCGCTGCCTGTCGCTCGGCGTGCCGAACGTCGCGGTGATCCTCGGTGAAGGCGGCTCCGGCGGCGCGATCGCGATCGCGACCGCGAACCGCGTGCTGATGCTCGAGCACGCCATCTACAGCGTGATCTCGCCGGAAGGCGCCGCCTCGATCCTGTGGCGCGATACCGCGAAGGCCCAGGAAGCGGCGACCAACATGAAGATCACCGCGCAGGACATGCAGCGCTTCGGCGTGATCGACGCGGTGATCCCCGAGCCGACCGGCGGCGCCCATCGTGATCCGGCCGCCGCCATCGCCGCGACCGGGGACGCCATCGCCCAGGCCTTCGCCACGCTCGGCGGGCTCAGCCGCGACGCCGTCCGCAGCCAGCGGCGGGAAAAGTTCCTGTCGATAGGCCGCAGTCTCGCCTGAAAAACGGCCAAGTCCACCTCTTGAATCCGCCCTGGAGCGCGACCCGGTTGCCGACATTTACGCCTGCTTTACCATAGGCTTGGCTGGCGACCGGGCGGCGAACACCGCGCCTTGCGAATGACACATCTTATGGATAACGATTGCTCAACAATGAGGGCATCCGGGGAAGTCTCGCGTTGAACCTTCGGCCCACCACCCGCGCTCTGTTGGCGTCCGCGGCAATTGTCGCCGCGTGCCTGCTCGCCGGTTGCGACACCGACAGCGTCGCGCCGTCCGGCCGCGCCAATGCGCCGCTGTCCGATAAAATGCTCGCCGAATTGGCGGAAAAGCATATGGATAAGGAATCGCCGATCCTTGTCCGCCTGTTCAAGGAAGAATCCGAGCTCGAGATCTGGAAGAAGAACCAGGACGGCGAGTTCGCCCTGCTCAAGACTTATCCGATCTGCCGCTGGTCGGGTGATCTCGGCCCGAAGATCAAGGAAGGCGACCGGCAGGCGCCCGAGGGCTTCTATACGATCACCCCGGGCCAGATGAATCCCAATTCGAATTATTATCTCGCCTTCAACACCGGCTATCCCAACGCCTTCGACCGCGCCTGGGGCCGCACCGGCTCCGAGCTGATGGTGCACGGCGACTGCTCCTCGCGCGGCTGCTACGCGATGACTGACGAGCAGATGGTGGAGATCTATGCGCTGGCGCGTGAGAGCTTCTTTGGCGGCCAGAAGTCGTTCCAGTTCCAGGCCTATCCATTCCGCATGACCGCGCGCAACATGGCGCGCCACCGCAACAACCCGAACTTCGCGTTCTGGAAGATGCTGAAGGTGGGCTCCGACCATTTCGAGGTCACCCATCAGCAGCCGAAAGTCGATGTCTGCGACCGGCGCTATGTGTTCGATGCCGCGCCGCCTGATGGCGCGACCAAGCCGCTCGCTTTCAATCCACGCGGTCAGTGTCCTGTCTATCAGGTGCCGAAGGAGATCGCAGAGCTGGTACGCGAGCGCGAGCAGCGCGACGGCGCCGAATATGCCGAGCTCGTCAGCCACAACATTGAAGTCGCGGAAAGCCGCAGGGGAATCGACGGCGGCATGAACCCGGTATTCCTGGCGCAGCTCAACGGCAGCGGCGATGCGCACGCAGTGCCGGCCGCCGTCACGCCACCGGGCGCGCTGCCGCGCGCGCCGAACCAGCCGCCGGCGCAGGTCGTGCCGCCGGCCCAGGCCATGCAGGTCGCGACCGCGGAAGACGATATGCCGGTCTATGCCAAAGTGCCGGTGCCGCGCTCCGCTCCGCAGGCCAAGGACGGCGCCGCGCCGGAAGGCACGACCGGGCTGGCGAGCCTGATTGGCGGAATTTTCGGCGGCGGCGCGGCGGACAGCACGCCGGCCGCGACACAGCCGGCGCCGCAAACCACGCGGCCCTCGCGCAGCGCAGTGGCGCAGGCAAAGCCTGCCGCCGCTCCGACGATCAAGCCGACGATGCAGACCGCCGCCGCGCATCCGGCTCCGGCGGCAAGGCCCGCGACGCATACCGCCGCGTCGGCTCCAGCATTGCGGCCGCGCCTGAACGACGAGCCGGCCGTCGCGCAAGCCAAGTCTGAAGCCAAGTCTGAAGCCAAGTCTGAGGCCAAGCCTCAAGCCGAGCCACAGGCCAAGCCGCAGGCCGCGCCCGAGATGCGCACCGCCTACAGCGCGCCGGCCGAAAACAAATCCGGGCTTCTCGCCGGCGCCCAGCCGGTCGTTCCGGCCGGCACGTTCGAGAGCCGCTGGTCGGCGTTCCGCTGATCCTTCCTTAATCACGGGCGGCTAATCTCGAAGCATGAGCTGCTTCGTCTATGTGCTCGGCTGCGCCGGCAAGACCCGCCACCTCACTGATGTCGGCTGGACCGACGACGTCGCGCGCCGGCTCGCCGCGCATAATGCCGGCAAGGGCGCGCGCTCGACGCGCGGCCGCACCTGGGTGCTGCTTTATTCGGAGCAATGCGAGGGTCGCCGGCAGGCCATGAGCCGCGAATGGCATCTCAAGCGCGACCGCAAGTTTCGCAGGACGCTCGCCAGGCAACTGTCGCCGCCGGACTAGTGTCGCGGTTCGGACGTTCGCCTGACTTCTCAGCTTGCTCCGAGCGAACTTCCGAACCAAAGCGACACTGGCAACATTATAATTTCCAGGGTCCCCTATGGACCCGAAGTTCGCAAAAGCACCTGCTGAGCAATCGTGCGAACGTCGGGTCCGGGACACTAGCTTGCGCGCACCTTCGTCGCGATCGGGCCGGTGTCGCCCATCTCCTCGACATAGGTGACGTCGTCGCCTCGCCGCAGCTCGTCGAACGTCCCGCTCAGCACACTGTTGCGATGGAAATAGAGCAGGCTGCCTTCCTTGGTCATCAGGAAGCCGAAGTCCTTTTCCGGCGTGAGCTCGGCGACCTGGCCGACGAATTCCTGCGCCGCCTCGTGACTCTGCGCGGCGGTGCGGTCGCTGAGCTTGTCCTTGTATTTCGCGAGCCGCAGCTCGGCCACGCGGAAGGCTTCATTGATCGCATTGTGCAGGTCGGGCGCCTGGAATTTACGCTGAAGGTGATCGGGCTCGTGCGCGACCACGATGTCGTCGTGGCCGGGCACGCTGATCTCGATCCGCACGACCGGCGGGATCGTGCCGCTGGCGTTCTGGTTGCGCTGATCGACGCGCACCCGGCACGTCGTCATTCGCTTATAGATCCGCTCGAGCCGCGCGATATGGTCGCGGATCACGGCCTCGGCGCTTTCGGACGACTCGATGTTGTGGAATGCGATCTCGGCCGGAATTTGCATGGGTGCCATCGTCTCCACTCTGCTTCACATTAACGCGGGCGCCGCGGCCGGGTTGCGCCTTGGTTGCGCCAAGGTTTGACGCTTCACCGGATGCGGGTGGCGATTCGGAACTGCGCTGGGGAAATCTTCGGGCCGGATGTTTGCCAAATCAGCGGCGAGCATCGATAACGCCCGAGAAGCTTCCGACGGAGGTGAAGAATGAGATGGATCGCTCCGGCACTGCTCGCGGCCTCGGCGGCTTTGCCGGCGTCGGCGCAAGCCGACAAGCGCTTCGAAGCGATCCTCAAGCGCATCGATCCATCCGAGCGGCTCGAACAGGTCTGCGAATACGCCGCGCTCACCAGGATCGGCCATGACAGGAATCCGTTTCATCCCGACCGCGTGGTGATTGACTCGATTTCGCCGCCCAAAGTCAATGGCGACAAAATGACCGGCTCCGGCGCCGCGCTGCGCAGCAAGGGCAAGTGGTATCAGTTCGAATTCTCCTGCCAGGCGGCGCCCGACCGGCTGACGGTCGAGTCGTTCAGCTACCGGATCGGCCAGGCCATTCCCGAAGACGAGTGGGATAAATTCGGCCTCTGGCGCTGACGTCTCTTTATCTTCGGTTTCCGGA
>CAZNTY010000318.1:0-2468 GCA_964576085.1 uncultured Undibacter sp.
CCCCGCTGGGGGGGGGGGGGTGGGGGGGGGGGGGGCGGGGGGGCCCCCCCCCCCCCCCCCCGGGCGCCCATGCCCCCCCCGACCCTCCCCACAAGGAGGAGGGTAAGAACCTGCTCGACGCGCTCGCGGTCTATCTCAAGCCGCGCGTGCTGATCGTGCTGTTCCTCGGCTTCTCGTCCGGGCTGCCGCTCGCCTTGTCGGGCACCACGCTGCTGGTGTGGATGCGCGAGGCCGGCGTCGACCTCGGCACCATCGGCCTGTTCGCGCTGGTCGGCACGCCCTACACCGTGAAGTTCCTGTGGGCGCCGCTGACCGACGCGCTCGATATCCCGCTGCTGTCGCGACGGCTCGGCCGCCGCCGCGGCTGGCTGGTCTTCACCCAGATCCTGCTGATGGCGGCGATCGTCTTCCTCGGCTCGTGCGATCCGGCGGCCGCGCCCGGCCTCGTCGCTTTCGGCGCGCTGCTGGTCGCCGCCGCCTCGGCGACGCAGGACATCGTGGTCGACGCCTTTCGCGTCGAGAGCCTGCCGGAAAACGAGCAGGCCGCCGGCATGGCGTCCTACGTCGCGGCCTATCGCGTCGGCATGCTGGTCTCGACCGCCGGCGCCCTGTTCCTGGTGAGCGCCCTGCAGGGCCGCGGCCTGAGCGCCGCGGCGGCGTGGCACTGGGGCTACGTGCTGATGGCCGCGCTGGTCCTGATCGGCACCGCCACCGCGCTCGTGGCCACAGAGCCGGAGCGCTCGCGCGCGGCGGAAAAAACGCACGCGACACAAAAGCCCTTCGCGCGAATAGCCGAGGCTGCGGTCGGCGCCTTCAAGGATTTCCTCGGCTATAAATATGCCGCCGCGATGCTCGCTTTCGTCGTGCTGTTCAAGTTCACCGACGCATTGTCGGGAGCGATGACCGCGCCGTTCGTGATCGACCTCGGCTTCACGCGCAACGAATACGCCGCGATCGTCAAGGGCGTCGGGCTCGCCGCGCTGCTCATCGGCGGCTTTGCCGGCGGCTTCATCGCGCGCGCCGTGCCGCTCGCCGCCGCGCTGTGGATCGGCGGCATCCTGCAGGCGGCGGCGAACCTGTCGTTCTCGTGGCTCGCCTTTGTCGGCCGTGACCTCACCGCGCTCGGCATCGCGATCACGGTCGAGAACTTCACCAGCGCGATCGGCACCGTGATGTTCGTGGCCTATCTCTCGGCGCTGTGCCGCAACCCGCTGCACACCGCGACGCAATATGCGCTGCTGACGGCGCTCGCCGCGGTCGGCCGCACCTATCTCTCTTCGGGAGCCGGCTTCATTGCCGAAACCACCGGCTGGGCCTGGTTTTTCGTGATCTGCACGCTGGCCGGGCTGCCGAGCCTGGTCCTGCTGGCTTGGCTGCAAAAACACAAACATTTCCGTGGCCTGACGGCCGGCCGCTGAGCGGTCCGGCGCGCGGTTTTTACGCATCGTTTATGCAATCGCCCGTTCGGATTGGCTAATGTCGCCGGCGGGGCGAGAGCGGGGAATCAAGGGGGAATCCATGAAGTCATTCGTTGCAGGCGCGCTCGGCGCCGGCGCGGTTTTTTGCGTTGTCAGCGGGCAACCGGCCAAAGCCGACCCGCCGCTGACGGTCAAGATTACCTCCTGCGGCGCCAAGCAGGCGACCGTCACCGGCTTCGTCGGGCCCTACGTGCCCGGCCCGCCGACCGCCGATCCCGGCGAGATGCGGCAATTCCTCGGCATTCCCTATGCCGCGCCGCCGACCGGAAACAACCGCTGGCTGCCGCCGAAGAAACCGACCTGCTGGACCGGCGACCGTCCTGCCACCTTCTTCGGCGGCCAGTGTGCCGCAGGCGGCAATACCAACGAGGACTGCCTCTACCTCAACGTCTTCACCAAACCGACCGGCGTCGTCCTCAAGCAGCCAGTGATCGTGTTCATCCACGGCGGCGGGCTCACCAGCGGCTCCGGCTCCTACCAACTCAACCCGGTGGCGCTGGTGGCGAAGAACGTCACCGTGGTCACGATCAATTACCGGATCGGCGCGCTGGGCTTCCTCGCCGAACCGTCGCTCGACAAGGTCGACGCACAGCGTACCGGCAACTACGGCATCCTCGACCAGATCGCCGCGCTGCAATGGGTGAAGACCAACATCAAGAAGTTCGGCGGCGACCCCGACAACGTCACGATCGCCGGACAGTCGGCCGGCGGCCTGAGCGTGCTGGTGCACCTGATCTCGCCGCTGTCGAACGGCCTGTTCCACAAGGCGATCATCGAGAGCGGCGCGCTCTACTTCCAGGCCTCGACGCTGGCCGACGCCGAAACACAGGGCGCGACGTTCGGGACAAACACCGGCTGCGGCGGTGGTGCTGCGAAGTCGGTGGCGACCTGCCTGCGCGGACTATCGGTGGCGACGATCCTCGCCAACCAGAGCGTGCTCGGCCAGAGCACCAAGCTGCTGCGGCAGGACGGTGTCGTCCTCACCGAACC
>CAZNTY010000319.1:0-7036 GCA_964576085.1 uncultured Undibacter sp.
GCAATGCAGATGCCGAGCTTGACGAAGAACGGCTGCTGAAGATTGAGCACCACGAACACGTAGATCGCAGACGCGGCTATCATGGCGATCGGCGCGACCATGCGGAAGAACAGATAGGTCACGTAAGGCGCCTGGCCGCGATAGCCGGCCTGCACCAGCTTGAGCCGCGCCTCCTCCTGGCCGACCCATGTGCTCAGGTTGAATCTTTCGACCACGGCCGACATGTATTGCTTGGGCGACTGGCGCAGGCTGACCTTCTCCTGCGCGCGCGCCATGCGCTCGCGCTCCCGCTGGCGCATCTTCTCGCGTTCAATGGCGACCGATTTCATGCGCTTGTTCAGATTGTCGCCGGCGAGCAGCGGCATCGCCAGCGTCAGCACGGTCGCGCCGGCCGCCACGGCGGCCAGCACCATCGTAAGCGTTTGCGGGTTGATCGAATTGATCAGAAGGTCGAGCATTCGTCCGCCGTCAGAAATCGAAGTTGATCATTTTCTTCATCACCAGCACGCCGCAAGCCATCCAGCACGCCGAGGCGGCGAGCATCAGGCGGCCCAGCGGGTCGGTCCACAGCAGCGAGATGTAGTTCGGGCTGCTCAGCCACACGAGGATCATCACCGCGATCGGCAGCGCACCGATGATGGTGGCGGACGCCTTCGCCTCCTGCGACATGGCCTGGATCTTGGCCTTCATTTTCTTGCGGTCGCGCAGCACTTTCGACAGGTTGCCGAGCGCCTCCGACAGGTTGCCGCCGGCCTTCTGCTGGATCGAAATGACGATGCCGAAGAAATTCGCCTCCGGCAGCGGCATGCTCTCGTAAAGCCTGGCGCAGGCATCGCCCAGCGGGATGCCGATCGCCTGAGTCTCGACAATGGCGCGGAATTCCGACTTCATCGGCTCCGGTGACTCGACCGTGATCATCTTGAGGCAATCGAGCAGCGGCAGGCCGGCCTTGATGCCGCGCACGATGACGTCGACGGCATCAGGAAAATCGTTGAGGAACTTGGCTTCGCGTCGCTTCTTGAGAAACGCCAGCAGCCAGCGCGGCAGGCCGAACGCGCCGGCGAAGCCGAGCGCTGCGGCGGGCAGCAGCCCGAATCCGCTGAACAGCACCAGAATGAAAATCACGAGGCCGAGCACGATCGAGATGACCAGGAATTGCCGCTTCGACCACGACAGCCCGGCCTGTGCGATTCGCACCGCGATCGACACATGCTTTTGCTTCTTGTGACGTTCTTCGATCTCCTTGAGCGTGGTCTCGATGGAATCGCGGCGTGATTTCTGGTTGACGCGGCTCGCGCGCACGGCGACCGGCTCGGATTTGGCGACGCTCGCCATCCGTTGCTCGGTTTTGCGCTGTCCGGACAGCACCGGATAGACCAATACCCAGAACACGCCGCCGACCGCGAACGAGGCCAGGAAGAATACCGCGAGGGTGTGCATGGCGGTCTACTTGTGGATTTCGTTGCCGGCGGCCTCCGCCGCATCGAGCGCGGCGGCGAGCCGCTTTTCCTCGCCGTAGTAGCGGGCGCGGTCCCAGAAGCGCGGCCGGCCGATGCCGGTCGAATGATGGCGGCCGATCAGGTTGCCCTTCTCGTCCTCGCCGACGATGTCGTAGACGAACAGGTCCTGGGTGATGATGACATCGCCTTCCATCCCCATCACCTCGGTGATGTGGGTGATGCGGCGCGAGCCGTCGCGCAGGCGCGCGGCCTGGATCACGACGTCGACCGAGGAGACGATCATCTCGCGGATGGTGCGCGAGGGCAGCGAGAAGCCGCCCATCGTGATCATCGACTCAAGGCGCGACAGCGCTTCGCGCGGCGAGTTGGCGTGCAGCGTGCCCATCGAGCCGTCATGGCCGGTGTTCATCGCCTGGAGGAGGTCGAACGCCTCGGGGCCGCGGACTTCGCCGACGATGATGCGTTCTGGACGCATGCGCAGGCAGTTCTTGACCAGGTCGCGCATGGTCACCTGGCCTTCGCCCTCGAGGTTGGGCGGCCGCGTTTCGAGCCGGACCACGTGCGGCTGCTGCAACTGAAGCTCGGCGGCGTCCTCGCAGGTGATGATACGCTCGTCGTCGTCGATGAACTGGGTCAGGCAGTTGAGCAGCGTGGTCTTGCCCGAGCCGGTGCCGCCGGACACCAGCGTGTTGACGCGGCAGCGGCCGATGATCTTGAGGATGTCGGCGCCCTGCGGCGTGATGGTGCCGAACCGGACCAGTTGGTCGAGCGTCAGCTTGTCCTTCTTGAACTTGCGGATGGTGAGCGCCGGGCCATCGATCGCCAGCGGCGGCACGATGGCGTTGACGCGCGAGCCGTCCGGCAGGCGCGCGTCGCAGATCGGCGAGGCTTCGTCGACCCGCCGGCCGATCTGGCTGACGATGCGCTGACAGATGTTGAGGAGCTGCTGGTTGTCGCGAAAGCGGATTCCGGTTTTCTGAATCTTGCCGGCAACTTCGATGTAAACCGTGCCGGAGCCATTCACCATGATGTCGGCGATGTCGTCGCGCGCCAGCAGCGGCTCCAGCGGGCCAAAGCCGAGCACATCGTTGCAGATGTCGTCGAGCAGCTCTTCCTGCTCCGAGATCGACATCACGATGTTCTTGATTGCGATGATCTCGTTGACGATGTCGCGGATTTCCTCGCGCGCGCTGTCGACATCGAGGCGGGCGAGCTGGGCGAGATCGATCGCCTCGATCAGCGCGCCGAAGATCGTGCCCTTGGTCTCGTAGTAAGTTTCCGAGCGTCGCGAATCGATCGCCGGCATGTTGACGGCGGCCGGCTGCCGCGTCGGCGCCGGCGCCGAAACCAGTGGCGCGCCGAGCCCGTCCGACGGAAACGGCGTGCGGCCGGTATCGGGCGTCATCGCCGGCACGGGGGCAGCGGCGGCGGGTGCCTGCGCCGGCGCGAGCGGCGGCGAAGCGACCGGAGCCGGAGCGCGGGCTTCGGTGGCGGTGTTACGCTTGCCGAACACGGTTTATTGCCTCCCCACCTGTCAGGCCTTCTTCTTCATCAGCTTGCCGAGGAACGGCAGCGCAGCGAGACTCGTGCGTGCGCGCTTGACCTCGGCGCGTCCGGTGAGAACCTGGGCCAGCTGGCGGAACATGTCCGCGGTCTTATGACTCGACGAGATCTCGGCGACCATCTGCCCATTGTTGGCGGCGGTGCCGAACAGTTGTGGATCGAACGGGATCACCACCGCCGGATCGTCTTCCAGCGCCTTGGCGAAGTCGCCGGGCGTGATCTCCGGGCGTTTCGGCACGCCGACCTGGTTGAGGCAGTAATAGGGGCGGTGGTCGTTCGGCCGTGCCGACTTGAGCATGTCGACGATGTTCTTCGCGTTGCGCAGATTGGCGAGATCCGGCGCCGCCACCACCAGGATATCGTCGGCGCTGACCAGCAGCCGCTTGGTCCAGGCCGACCATTGGTGCGGCACGTCGAGCAGGATGCAGGGAATATTGGTGCGCAAGGCGTCGAGCACGCCGTCGAAGGCCTCGGCGTTGAAGTCGTAGACGCGGTCGAGCGTCGCCGGCGCCGCCAGAAGACTGAGGTGGTCTGTGCACTTCGACAGCAGCCGGTCGATGAAGCCGGTATCGATGCGGTCCGGCGAGAAGACCGCGTCGGCGATGCCCTGCGGCGGGTCCTGGTTGAAATCGAGGCCGGCCGTGCCGAAGGCGAGGTCGAGATCGGTGACGACCGCATCGAGCGCGAGATCCCGCGCGATCGAGAAGCCGATATTATGGGCAACGGTCGAGGCGCCGACACCGCCTTTGGCGCCGACCACGGCAATGATGCGGCCGACCGGTTTGGCGTCGGCCTGTGAATAGAGGCCGCAGATCGCGCGCACGATGTCGAGCGCGCCGACCGGCGCGATGAGGTAGTCGCTGACGCCGCGCCGGGTGAGCTCGCGATAGAACGTCACGTCGTTGATGCGGCCGATCACGATGACCCGGGTGCCCGGGTCGCAGACCTCGGCGAGTTGATCGAGATTGGCAAGAAGCTCCTCGGCACGGCTTTCCGATTCGATCAGGATCACGTTCGGCGTCGGCGAGTTGCGGTAGGCTTCAGCGGCGGCGGTCGGACCGCCCATCTGAATCTTGACGTGCGTCTTGGCGAGTCGCCGGTCCTCGCCGGCGGCCTGTACCGTCGCGGCGGTTTCCACGGTTTCGCAGAAAGCCTGAATCGAAACGCGGGGAGCGGGCGCGATGTGCTCGTCGGCCGCAGGCTCAGGCGAAAGCGGTGGCGCCGCCACCGTCTGTGTCGGGTCTGCGAGAGCGACTTGCTGGGCGTGCTTTATCATTTTCCGAGATCGCTGATCTTGCCGGTGTCGTAGCCGTTGTAGAGGCCGCCGGGGTTCTGGCCGGTGCGATACTTGTCCATCGAGACCGAGCGGCGCGCCTGATAGACGGGCGTTTCGCCGCGCGGCTGCACCAGGTCGGCCGGGTTGTCGACCATCGCGGCGAGATTGCGCTGGCTGGCGCAGCCCAGGTTCCAATACGGCCTGTTGGTGAAATGCGCGCTGTCGGCCGTCGGCCCGAGGTCCGGTGGCCAGTTGCCGCAGGGACCAGCCTCGGCAGTCAGCTTGGCGTAGCTGATCTTGATGCTCGGCAGCGTGATGTCGGCCGGAGCGTAGGAGCGTACCCGTACGCCATTGCCGGGAATGCCGCTGGCATTGAGGATCGAATGGATTTCGCGCAGCGAATCCGCCGCGGCGAGCTTCACGCCGGGGTTGTTGGGAACATCGATGACGACTCCGCTGGTCGCTTCATGCTTCCAAGCCTGCGCGAAGGCAAGCACGTC
The DNA here is from genome assembly GCA_964576085.1 of uncultured Undibacter sp. Classification (GTDB taxonomy): domain Bacteria; phylum Pseudomonadota; class Alphaproteobacteria; order Rhizobiales; family Xanthobacteraceae; genus Pseudolabrys. Next base: position 4,800 of record CAZNTY010000319.1, read on the forward strand.
GGCGCGCTGGGCCGGGCTCAGGCCGCCCCGCGCGCGCCCCAGAAAGACCTCGACGGTCTGCGTGCCGTCCCTGAGCGTGATGGGGTGGCGCTGATGGTAATCCTGTGGGTAGGCCGCAAAATCCTTCTGCACCGAATAGCAGCCGCCCAGCATGAGGGCGAGACCGCCGATCGCAACGGCACGCAGCGCCGCGGAGCGGCGCCGGACGAGCGTTGAGCGACAACTGGACATCGAAGTTCTCCCGGGCGGTCAGTCGATGATGAATCCGTAATTGCCCTGATAGGTCTTCTTCGCGACAGGGGTGGGCTCGGTCGCCTTGCCGTAGATGCGGTTGAGGCGGCCGAGGAAAACCGTCTCGGGGTCGGTCGCGTCGGCGTAGCCGTCGTCAGGGCGCGACAGCTTGGCCTGGGCGACGGCATGCACGACGTAGGGCGTCACCAGCACGACCAGTTCGCTCTGGTTATTGATGTAGTCGCGGCTCTTGAACAACGAGCCGAGGATCGGGACCTCCATCAGCCCCGGCACGCCGTTGATCTGCTGCTTCGTCTTTTGCTGGATCATGCCGGCCAAAGCGAGCGAGCCCCCGGACGGAATCTCCACCACCGTGTCGGCGCGCCGCGTGGTGATCGACGGCACGGTCAAGGACTGGTTCGATCCCGGCACCTGCAGCGTGATGGCGTTATCCGACGACAGGTCGGAGACCTCGGTCATCACCTTCAGGCTGATGCGGCCTTCCGAAAGCACGACCGGCGTGAACACCAGGCTCACGCCGAATTTCTTGAAATCGATCTGCGACTGACAGACCGGCGGCGACTTGGTAGTGTCGCAGGACAGGCCGTTGGGAATCGGGAATTCGCCTCCGGCGACGAAGGTCGCGGTCTCGCCGGAGATCGCGGTCAGGTTCGGCTCGGCGAGGGTTCGGATCACGCCCGCACGCTCCATCGCGCGAAGCGTGACGTCGAGGCTCTTGAAACCGGCGGTCAGAGCGGTCGTGCTCAGCGCCTGGCCGGTGGCCGAGAATGGATTGGAGACGGCATAAGCGAAAGTGCTGCCCCCGACCGTGGCGCTGCCGGCAAGATCGATTCCGAGCTGCTTGATGACGTCGCGCTGCACTTCGGCGACCGTCACCTTCAGCATGACCTGATCGCGGCCGCGCACATTGATGCCGTTCACCACCTTGGCGCCGTCGCCGACCAGCCGCGACGCGAGATCATAGGCCTGCTGGGCTTCGCTCGGACTCGCCGCGGTGCCGGCCAGCATGATGCCGTCGCCAATGCCTTCGGCGCGGATGTCGGCGTTCGGGAAGCTCTGCCGCAAGGCACCGCGCAGACCGTTGAGGTCGCGCGTCACCGCAATGTCGAAGCCGGCGATCTGGCGGCCGTCGGCGTCGAAGAAGAAGATATTGGTCTGGCCGATCGCGACGCCGATGATGTAGACGCGGCGCGAGGTGCGAATCACCGCGTTGGCGATCTTCGGATCGGCCACGAGCACGTCCTTGATGTCGGCTGGCAGGTCTATGGCGACCGACTTGCCGATGCCGAGCGGCACGAAGCGCGAGGTCGCCTCGCTGGCGGCAACCTGAATGACCGGCACGCGCGCATCGGCCGCGGCGGCCGGCCTGAACGGCGAGAGGCTCGCGGCAACCATGAGCGCAACGAGAGAGGCGGTGCGTGTCCAGCTCGGCATGTCGCGGTGTCCCCTCAAACTGCTCATTTCGGAGTCGTGGTGGTGCTGACGCCGAAGCGCACGACGTTCACGCCGCCCTGCCGCGCGTCAGGCTGATCGGTGTCGGATTCATTGCCGGCCGAATTGGCGTCGGTGATGCTGCGCAACGCGAGCGAGATCGTGCCAAGCTGCTGTGCGAGCGCCAGCGTCTCGGTCTGGCGCGGCGACAGCTCAAGCGTCGCAGTCTTGCCGACCACGACCTTCTGGCCGTTCTTGTCCTCGACGTTCTGGTCGATCGCCAGCACGCGGATGTTCTTCAGGATGATCTCGCTGGTGTGCACCTCGATGCCCGAGGCCTTTTCCGCTTCGCGGTCGCGACGGGTCAGGAGCACGTCGACGTGATCGTTCGGCAGGATGAAGCCGCCGGCGCCGGTTTCCGGCGAAATCTGCGTCGAAACCGCGCGCATGCCCGACGGCAGGATGGCCGCCATGTAGCCCGAGCCCTTGGCCATGACGAGCTTGGCGTCGCGGATCGGCTCGCCCGCGACGAACGAGGACCGTGCGATGGCGCC
>CAZNTY010000320.1:0-2624 GCA_964576085.1 uncultured Undibacter sp.
CAACGCGCACGTCATCGAGGCGATCCTGAAATACGTGGCGCCGGGGCTGGGCTGGCGCTGAGCGGCCCCGGCCCTCCGATGTGAATATAATCCTTGACAGCGTGACGCTGGCCCGGTAGCGTGCGGATAATTTCCAACAGCCGCGCGGGCCGCATGCCCTCACCCCCAACCTCTGCCGCGGGCGGGAGAGGGAGCGCGCCGGCCGCAGGCACCGCGGCCCCTATCGCAAGGATCACCACAATGCCCGAACCGACGCCCGACGCGTGGGCGCAAATCCGCTACGCCTACGAGCACACCGACCGGCCGGTCGACGACATCTGCCTCGAGCACGGCACCACCGCCAACACGCTGCGCCACCGCGCGCGGCGCTGGGGCTGGACCATGCGGCGGCTGCCGATCCCGGCCGAAGGCCCGCCGCCGCTGACCGCGCCGCCGGCCGAGACTGACGGGCCTCAGCTTGCCGACCCGCAGGGCGGGCCGTTGACGCCGCCTGTATGGCCGGCCCCCTCCCCGACCCGCCTCCTTTCAGGGGACGGGAGCGGCGAAGCGTCAGGGGAAGGGAAAAACATCGAGCCGTCGCCGCCCAGCTCCGTCATCCAGCCCGCGGCGGCCGACACCGCGCCGATCGGGCAGCGCCTGCAGAGCGCGGTGTCCCGCGTGCTGCCGGCGATCGAGACCACGCTGGCGAAGCTCGCGGCCGGCCCGATGCGCCCGCGCGAGATGGAGCTCGCCGCCCGCGCGCTCGGCTCGCTGACGCGGACGCTGCGGGAGCTCAACGGCCTGCTGGCGCAGCACAAGGCGGACGAGCCCGCCGGAAACGTCGAGGAGATGCGCCAGAGCCTCGCGCGGAAGATCGAGGCCATCATCACGCAGGACCGCGAGGAGATGCCGCAACGATACCTCGAGGGATGGGAGACATTTGCCACGGAGGCGGAGGAGGCGTGACGGCCGCCGTGACACTTGTCCTGTCCGGCGACATCTTTAGTGTCGCGCCACCGAGACGGCGTGGTGCCGGCACAAGCCCGGACATGAGCCGGACATGAGCCGAACATAGGCCGAGCATGGACCAGGAACGAGGCAGCGCCGTGCAGGACTTCACCCCCCGCGAGATCGAAACCGGGCGCCGGCTGTTCGCCGGCGACTGGCAGTTCGTCGCGGCGGCCGACGCGCCGGCGGCGCTGCCGCCGATGCGCGGCCTCGAGATCGCGTTCGCCGGCCGCTCCAACGTCGGCAAGTCGAGCCTCATCAACGCACTGACCGGCCGCAAATCGCTCGCCCGCACCTCCAAGACCCCCGGCCGCACCCAGGAGCTGATCTTCTTCAAGGGCCCCGACCGCCTGACGCTGGTCGACATGCCGGGCTACGGCCACGCCGCCGCGGCGAAGACCAAGATCGCGGCCTGGACCCGGCTGATCGAGGACTACCTGCGCGGCCGCGCCACCCTCGCGCGGGTCTACGTGCTGGTGGACGCCCGCCACGGCCTCAAGGAGATCGACGAAGGCGTGCTGAAGGTGCTCAGTTCATCGGCGGTCAGCCACCAGATCGTGCTGACCAAGGCCGAGGCGGTGAAGCCGTCCGAGCTCGCCGCGCGCATCGCCGCGACCGAGGCGGCGCTGACGACGTTCGCCGCCGCCTTCCCCTCCGTCATCGCCACGTCCTCGCATGACGGAACGGGCATCGCCGACCTTCGCGCGGCGGTCGCCCGGCTGATGGCGGAGCGGAGCTAGCATTGTCGGGCTAAACCATTTGTGTCATTCCGGGGCGCGCACGAAGTGCGCGAACCCGGAATCCAGAGCCCCTCGCCGTGCCGCCTCTGGATTCCGGGTTCGCTTGCCATAAGCGCGTGACCGCGCTTATGGCTCGCGCCCCGGAATGACATCCGATAAAAGACCGTCCATGAGCAAAGCCCCGAAAATCAGCCCGCAGGACCAGGCCCGGATCCTGTCCGAGGCGCTGCCGCACATGCAGCGCTACGACGAGGAAACCATCGTCATCAAATACGGCGGCCACGCCATGGGCAACGACGAGGTGGCGCGCTCGTTCGCGCGCGACATCGTGCTGCTCGAGCAGACCGCGATCAACCCGGTGGTGGTGCATGGCGGCGGTCCGCAGAGCGAGGCGATGCTGAAGAAGACCGGCGTGCAATCGCAATTCGCCGGCGGCCTGCGCGTCACCGACGAGACCACGCTCGAGATCGTCGAGATGGTGCTGGCTGGCTCGATCAACAAGCAGATCGTCGGCTACATCAACGCCGCCGGCGGCAAGGCGATCGGGCTGTGCGGCAAGGACGGCAACATGGTCACCGCGCGCAAGGTGTCGCGCACCGTGAAGGATCCGGATTCGAACATCGAGAAGGTGATCGACCTCGGCTTCGTCGGCGAGCCGGCCAGGGTCGACACCACCGTGCTCGACACCGTGCTCGGCCGCGAATTGATCCCGGTGCTGGCGCCGGTCGCCGCCGGCGAGAACGGCGGCACCTTCAACGTCAACGCCGACACTTTCGCCGGCGCCATCGCCGGGGCATTGAAGGCCAAGCGGCTCTTGCTGCTGACCGACGTGCCGGGCGTGCTCGACAAGACGAAAAAGCTGATCCCGCAGCTTTCGGTTTCCGAGGCGCGGCTGCT
>CAZNTY010000321.1:0-6688 GCA_964576085.1 uncultured Undibacter sp.
CAAAACTACTCCGATATTCATCTATGCAATTCATTATAGGAAATCCTTCCGATGAGGGAAGACAATCCATTCCACTTGGATACACCGGTGAATCCGACGCTTCAGAACGCCGAAAAGGTGCTTCAGATCGAATGACTCCAAATCATGGACGGTGACCTCATCCGGCGCCTCGAATGGCACAGGTCATATAGTGGTCATCTCCAAATCGCGGCTGTACCAATTCGAGCTGAACCTAATCAAGAAGCGAACTTGCAGAGAATCCTAGAAACACTCGAAGCGATTGGTTACCGCGAGTCCATCGACCTCGAGTACAAGCCTCGTGCCCGTACCTGAGGATGTTCTCCAACGGCTCTCAGCATATCGCTGAGGCCTCACCATGGAACGCCGCTACTTCTTTCAATTCGCATGGTCAATCTAGTTGATCGTAAGGTGGCTTCAACGGCATGTCGACGCTGGACTGTGGCTGCTCTCAAAAAGGGCGCCGTGTTAGCGACGCCTCGGCTTTGCCTTGATGTTTGACTAGACGGACTGAACGAAGGCGAGGCGCTTTTGCTGTAGAGGGCAGATAACGGCCCCGTCCGCATATCCGTACTAGTTTGATCTGAGACGTCTCTTGCGTCGTATTTGGTTTTAATCTCGAAAAAGCGTTGCGAACTCTCCAAGCACATTGAGATAAAGCTGTCGCTTGAAGGATACCGCAAGCGCCGAAAGCTCGGCATATGGCACCCATCGCCAGGCGTTAAATTCGGGATGTTCCGTGGAGAGATTGATCCTCGTGTCCGGCGTTTTCAAAAGCATCACGAACCACTTCTGACGCTGGCCCTTCCAGCGTCCTTGCCAGGCCTTCTGCGCCAATTCAGGCGGTACATCGTAATAGAGCCACTGTCGCCCCTCCGCGATGATGTCCACCTGATCAATGCCAATTTCCTCCTTAAGCTCGCGGAGCGCCGCCTGACGAGGTGTCTCCCCGGGGTCGATGCCGCCCTGAGGCATTTGCCATGCGTCAAACGCATCAATGCGTCGACCGACAAAGATCTCGCCACGCTCGTTTAGCAAGATGATTCCGACACCTGGACGATACTCACTGTCGGCATGTGTTTCGGTCCGCTGACGCGTTGATGTTTTGTCCTGCCGTTCACGTCTCGCCTGCTTCCGCAAGCGTACAGAAACAGCGCGCATTATTGCCAGCAGCTCACGCTCGTCAACGCGATCTGCCGCCATGACCAACCGAATTTCTGGCTCCGCCAGAAGCATCACCAACTCCGGCGGGTCCTTGCTGGTCGAAGATCGAGTCGTGCTATTTTTCGATGGCTTGTTACCACGGTCGCGTGGTTTTCGCGCGCGGGTGACCGAAGAAACAGTATCGGAACGTGATGGCGTCATGGCGTTCTCCTGCCGTGATGCAGCCTTGCGCATCTTTGCGTGGCAGGAGTCATTAGTCTGACGACGGTTGTCGGGGGACTCCATCCCCATCAGCGGTATTAACATAGCACAGTTCTGTTCGATCTCAGACTCCAGATGCGCGACCGCCCGAGGAGGGGACCCCTGATCTGTTCTCGAGCGCAAGTTCCTGTGCCCTGAGCCAAGCCATCAGGTCGGATCTCTGCCCGCTAATGGCGCGTGCCCAGTGCAAACTTTTCAACGGTTTGCTTTCCTCGCCCGCCCACCAATATTCTTTTGTCACCATTAGTTTCCAACCTTTCTTGCCCGGTCGGGTAAGCGTGAAGATTTCAATGGTGAGACCGTGTTCTGGTCCGTTGAAGCTGTGTCGTTCACGAACAAGGTCGACGTTGTCGAACGTCCATCGGGAATGCTTCAAGCCGGGATTTGTGGCACTGAGCAACAAATCAAAGAAACGAAAGAACGATGGACGGACAAGGTTTCTCATGCCGAGCGTCCGTTGTTTATGAAGCGTTGATGTAATGAGTGGATGAAAAGGCGGTCATCGCATCCTCCAATGACGCATTGTCAGATATAGAAGTGGAATGGCCAGAAGCTGCAACGCAACTGACAGGATGACGACTGCCATGACCGAGTGGTCATAAATAATGCCGAGGGCGGAACTGCCGGCAAACCAGAAAACGCCGAAAACCGCGTTGAGCACGCCAAATGCAGTGGCGCGCCGATCGGATGCGGTGATCTCGGCGACGACCGCCCGCATCACCGATTCCTGAGCACCCATACCGATGCCCCACAACACCATGCCAACGAATGCGGAGAATCCGCCGCCGAGGAAGACCAGGGGCGCCGCCGCTGTGGCGAGAATCGAGCTAACGATCACGACAATCATGCCGTAGCGATCGAACAGGGAGCCCAAAATCAGTGAGGCTCCTCCGTCCGTCGCCATTGCTACTGCATACAAAATCGGGATCACCGAAGGGGCTACGATCGTTTCTTGACCGAAATGATAAGCGATGAGAGCGAAGTCGGCATAACCGGCGCCGATCAAGCCGACTGCCGCCGCATAGATCCAATAAGCCCGTCTCAAGCGCTCTGGATTCAGCGGAGGAGGGGTGAGATCAAAATCTCGCGGATGAGGAAAAAACGCCCGCGCTGCCAGAACCACGCCGATCGACGCCAGCGCCGGGACGAGCAAGATCGCGAACGCCCATGAGTAGCCGAATTGAAGATAGAGCGTGATGCTGACGATGAGGGGGCCGACGACAGCGCCGGTTTGGTCCATTGCTTCATGAAGACCGAAACCCCATCCCAGTCCTGTTTGACTTGCCGCATGAGATAGCATCGCATCGCGTGCCGGCGAGCGAATCGCGCGACCTGTGCGTTCGGCGATCATCAAACACGCGGCAATTTCCCAACTCGATGCGGCCGCGAGCAGGGGCACGGCAAAGAGATTCAGGACGTATCCGAAAATCGTGATCGTCCAATATCGTTGGGTCCGATCTCCGAGCCAGCCGGACAATACCCGGGCGGCGTATCCGAGCAACTCTCCCAGGCCAGCGACGATGCCGACTACTGTCGCGGAAGCACCGAGTGCTCCGAGGTAAGGACCCGTTATGCTGCGGGCGCCTTCGTAGGTCATATCGGCAAACAGGCTGACCATGCCCAATAGAACGATGAATCGAACCGCTGATGCGCGGCTGCTGAGACGCTTGGGATGTGCAGGCTGATCCATCGCGGACTGAGCTGACGGGATTAAGAGATAGTGGCGGCCGAAGTGGTTAGTTGGCGCCGGGTCAACGCTTGTGGGGGGAAACCACAGGCAACATTTTGCGATATGCGTCCGCCGGCACGGTCAGCGAGTGCCTCAACAGGTAGAACAATAAAAGCACGAGAAAGTATGACATCGTTCGCTCCTACAGCCTTTATGCCTCGGATGCGGGACGGATCAGTCGATCAGAAAGCAGGGTCAATTGTCTGGTTCCTACCGTTGACCATCACGCAGCGGTAGGAGTCATCAGCCGGTCAAGGCGTTCAAAGGGGGACCCCATCCCCTGTCGCGAACAGTAATTCAAATTGTGCGACCGTCGCAATGTTATCCTTCGCCTGTGGATTCGGGCAATCGCTGTCCGCAGCGGAGGCTCGACTCCACACGTCGCTCGGAGGCCCCTAAGCATGGAACCGAGCAAGAGGACAGGCGTTCCGAATTCGGCGTCTTGATCGTGACTGTTGGTTGGCCCGACGATTGGGGAGTATATTTGAAAATCGTCTCAGTTGATGGGGATGGGGTTCCCCGATAACCGCCGCGAGGCTGATAACTCCTACCGTGCGCTGTGCGGTGGGACCATGCCCGCGGTCTTTCCGCCTCCGGATCACGGCATTGCAGTCGCGCTTGGGAGGCAAAGATGTTTTTTCCCGGTTTGTCTTCTCGTCAGCGAAACCGATGCAGCCTGGCATCTGCCTTCATCGGTGAAATTGCCGCTGTCATGGATGCGGTCCAGAAGCACTCGGACTTGCGTCGCGCTGAAGAGGCGGGTTGCAACGGGAGTTGGATTCCCAGCCGCCTGCCGGACCTCCAGCTGCCAAAATTCTCCGTGTACGAGGCCAATGCAGGACAGCTCGGGCTATTCAATGCGCCGCTGTCGCGAGAGCTGAGCTACTTTTATACCAGGCTTGCGACCCTTCCTGGCCATTTGCAGGCACTGAAATCATTATCGCCATCGACGAGAAATGAGAACAAAAGTCAAAATCAGGAGGTGCTCGACGATATCGAAGACACGATGCAGCTCGGAGAGAATCTTCTTCGGGATATCAGGGCATTTGTTTCGCACAAGTCGCCATCTTCAATTTCGCGGGCATGATTGATCGTCTCCGACGTGGATTCCACAGTCGGAAAGAACACGATCAATCTGCGTCTGCTCGGACCAATCGGCTTGGCGCCGAAGCTGTTGGAGGCGGTCGATGGCATTTTGTCGCTCTGAATTTGCCGCAGAATTAATGCACAGCCTGCACGCAAGGAGCGCAATCTTCGTGTCTTCCTCTTTCATGAGGCCGCGTATACGAGGCCATAATCGTTTTGGCAGGCCGATTCCGGTCAGAAGATAGAGCGCGCTTCGCCGGCGCCGTAGATTCGATTCGCTTTCGGTTGTTGTAGACGGCTGACGCAGATTCGCAGCGTTGATCAGGTTTGGCAGTGCCAGCCGGCCGACGGCTTTCAGCGCACCTTCTGCGGAAAGGCGCGCCTCATCTTCTCCCAACGCCGCGATCAAAATTGGGATACTCTCGGGCCGCCGGAATGAGCCCAATGCGCAGATTACCCCGCTTGTAAAATGAGGCCGCTTGGCAAGCTCCAGAAGCAAATCAAACGCCCATTGCTGCCGCGAGCGCGCGATGCCGCGCGCGGCCGCGTCGATCACGACATCTTCACCCAGTCTTTCGACCGGATCGTCGATCGGCCGCCGGAGGCGAAGAAAATCAGCCAGAATCCCGTAAGCGCCAAGAGCCGCCAAAGCATCGACGGCTCGTACCCGGGCGTGGAACAGGCCGCTCGGCTCGCGCTCGAGCAGCACGTCCCTTATCGCCGGAATGGCTTTCGGACCAAGTCTAACGATGTCGTTTACGCCCTGGTCGCCGTCGTGAAACGACTTCAGCCGATCAATCGCCCGGCTGATATCGTCGCTCCGTTCGGTTTCGGCAGACGAGGACGGGGAGGCTTGCATGAGAAACCCACCGGTTGCGGTGAGCATCCACGTGACAATCCCACCGCGGGTAAACACGGCAGGAGTCATCAGCCTCTCGGCGGTTATGGGGAGACTCCATTCCCGTCGAAAAGCTAGGTGGCATAAGGACGACCGTCAATGGACTGCCGTGAGGCGCGCAGACATAACCGGAAACAAATAGAAGCAGAAAACTTCTTTTTCGATCAGCTTGACGCCATTCGGACATCGGTCGACACTGGCCGCGGGAATGGAGTCTCCCCATAACCGCCGAGAGGCTGATGACTCCTACTGCAGCGTGCTGCGGTGGGAGGAATATGTCCGGACGGATGATGTCTCCAACCGCCGCTTAAGGGAACGGGCGGCCGCATTGGAGCAGATTGAAAATCCATATCCAGTTCGATGGAAATTGCAGGCGGCGCGTCTGCATATCACCGACTAAATTTTCCACTCACCCAGAAAGAACATCCCATGCCGCCCTATCGATCCCGGACCTCGACCCATGGACGCAACATGGCAGGGGCCCGCGGCCTGTGGCGTGCCACCGGCATGACCGATGCCGACTTCGGCAAGCCGATCATCGCCGTGGCCAACTCGTTCACGCAATTCGTGCCCGGCCACGTTCATCTGAAGGATCTCGGGCAGCTGGTCGCAAAGGAGATTCAGGCCGCCGGCGGCGTGGCAAAGGAGTTCGATACCATCGCCATCGACGACGGCATCGCCATGGGCCATGACGGCATGCTCTATAGCCTGCCGTCGCGGGAGATCATCGCCGACAGCGTCGAATACATGGTCAATGCCCACTGTGCCGACGCGCTGGTCTGCATCTCGAATTGCGACAAGATCACGCCCGGCATGTTGATGGCGGCATTGCGGTTGAACATTCCCACCGTGTTCGTGTCCGGCGGGCCGATGGAGGCCGGCAAGGTGAAGTGGCGGGGTACCACCCGTGCGGTGGATCTCATAGACGCCATGGTGGCCGCTGCCGACGACAGCGTGTCCGATGCCGAGGTTCAGGTCATGGAACGCTCGGCCTGTCTGACCTGCGGCTCCTGTTCCGGCATGTTCACCGCCAATTCCATGAACTGCCTGGTCGAGGCGCTTGGTCTTGCGCTTCCCGGCAACGGCTCCGTGCTGGCGACCCATGCGGACCGCAAGCGGCTGTTCATCGAGGCCGGCCATCTCATCGTCGACCTCGCGCGCCGCTATTACGAACAGGACGATGCCTCCGTGCTGCCACGCGCGATCGCAAATTTTAACGCGTTCGAGAACGCGATGTCGCTCGATATCGCGATGGGCGGCTCCACCAATACGGTTCTCCATTTGCTGGCGGCCGCCCACGAGGCGCAGCTCGATTTCACGATGAAGGACATTGATCGGCTGTCGCGGCGCGTCCCCTGCCTGTGCAAGGTCGCGCCGTCGAAATCTGACGTTCATCTGGAAGACGTGCATCGGGCCGGCGGCATCATGGCCATTCTCGGCGAACTCGACCGGGGCGGGCTTTTGAACGGCGATGTCGGCTGCGTGCATGCGCAGACGCTTGCGAACGCCCTCTCGCAATGGGATGTCCAACG
>CAZNTY010000322.1:0-3944 GCA_964576085.1 uncultured Undibacter sp.
CCATGTCGAACGGATAGAAGTCCGCGGTCATGCCGTCGGTCGAGGCCACCGCGCGCAGGCCGACCACGTAATCGTAAGTGCGGGCGTCGCCCATCACGCCGACGGTCTTGACCGGCAGCAGCACCGCGAAGGCCTGCCAGATGTCGTCATAGAGGCCGGCGCGGCGGATCTCCTCGATGTAGATCTCGTCGGCGAGGCGCAGGATGTCGCATTTCTCCTTCGTCACCTCGCCGGGGATGCGGATGGCAAGCCCCGGCCCCGGGAATGGGTGGCGCCCGACGAAGGCCTCGGGCAGCCCGAGCTCGCGGCCGAGCGCCCGCACCTCGTCCTTGAACAGCTCGCGCAGCGGCTCGACCAGCGTCATGTTCATGCGCTCGGGCAGGCCGCCGACATTATGGTGCGACTTGATGGTGACGGACGGCCCGCCGGTGAACGACACGCTCTCGATCACGTCCGGATAGAGCGTGCCCTGCGCCAGGAATTGAGCGCCGCCGATCTTCTTCGCCTCGGCCTCGAACACGTCGATAAATAATTTGCCGATGGTCTTGCGCTTCTGCTCGGGATCGGTGATGCCGGCGAGCGCCTTCAGGAAGGTCGCCGAGGCATCGACGTGCACCAGCGGGATGTTGTAGCTGTCACGGAACAGCGCCACGACCTTCTGCGCCTCGGCGAGCCGCAGCAGGCCGTGGTCGACGAACACGCAGGTGAGCTGCTCGCCGATCGCCTCATGGATCAGCACCGCGGCCACCGCTGAATCAACGCCGCCGGACAGGCCACAGATCACTTTCCCCAGGTTACGATCCTTGCCGACCTGCGTGCGGATTTTCTCGATCGCCTCGTCCTTGAAGGCGCGCATGGTCCAGTCGCCGCGCGCCCCGGAAATTTTGCGCACGAAGTTGCGCAGCAGCGCCGCGCCATGCGGGGTGTGCACCACCTCGGGATGGAACTGCATGGCGTAGAACTTGCGCGTCTCGTCGCCGATCATGGCGATCGGCGAATTCGCCGCCTTGCCGAGCACCCGGAAGCCCTGCGGCAGCTTCGTCACCCGGTCGCCGTGCGACATCCACACCGGATATTTCTCGCCCTTGCGCCACACGCCCTCGAACAGGGCCGACTCGTCGACGACCTCGACCTCGGCGCGGCCGAACTCGCGATGGTGGCCGCCCTCGACCTCGCCGCCAAGCTGCTTCGCCATCGTCTGCTCGCCGTAGCAGATGCCGAGCACCGGCACGCCGCCCGTGAAGATCGCGTCGGGCGCGGCCGGCGCATCCCTGTCGAGCACCGAGGCCGGGCCGCCCGAGAGGATCACGCCCTTCGGCCGCATCGCGAGGAACGCCGCTTCCGCTTTCTGGAACGGCACGATCTCGCAATAGACCTTCTCCTCGCGCACCCGGCGGGCGATGAGCTGGGTCACCTGCGAGCCGAAATCGACGATGAGAATCTTGTCGTGCAAGGCCTTGTCGTTCATGATTCCGCTTAAACGATCCGTTTCAGGCGCGCCAGCGTGAGTTCCCGCCCCTGTGAAAAGGTCGCATGGACAGCGGCCGTTAAGCCTCCCTTAGCAACGCCGTGGGACAAAATCAGCGGATTTCATCGGTTCGAGGCACCCTATTGGCCTATCTCGCCAACCGCATCGATTGCGCGCTGACGGACGCCGCCGACCGGCGCGCGCAGCTCTTTCGCGAAACGCCGCGCGACGTGCTCGAGCGCCTGGCGCTTGGCGCCGCCTGGGCGATGACGCCGCAGCGGATCGGCGGCCTGCCCGGCCTCGGCCGCATGCTGGTGCGCGATCTCCTCGCGCGCCACGACACCCTGCCGGAGCCCGAGACCGCGCTCGCCTCGCCGCCGGGGCTTGCCGGCATCGTGCATGACCTGTCGGTGCCGACGCTGGTCGCGGCCTACCGCAAGGGCCTCTACCCGTTCTCGCATCTGCCGCCGCTGAAATGGTGGTCGCCGCCGGTCCGCTCGGTGCTGCTGTTCAAGGATCACCACATCGGCAAAACCATGCGCAGCAAGCTGAAACAGGCGCGCTATACCGTCACCTTCGATCGCGACGTCGAGGCGGTGATCGCCGCCTGCGCCGGCCGCCGCGCCGGGCGCTGGCATCTTACGTGGATCACGCCGCGCATCATGCGCGCCTATGCTGACCTGTTCGACGCCGGCTATGTGCACAGCTTCGAGGTGTGGAACGCGCGCGGCAAGCTCGCCGGCGGCGGCTACGGCGTCGCCATCGGCGGCATGTTCAGCGGCGAGTCGCAGTTCTCGATCGAGCGCGACAGCTCCAAGATCGGGCTGTGCACGCTCAATTTTCATCTGGCGCGCTGGGGCTATCATTTCGAGGACGGCAAGATCCTCACGCCAACCACCGCCGCAATGGGCTTCCGGAATATCCCGCGCGACGATTTCTTAACGCGGCTTGCGACCGCGCTGCGCGCGCCCGGCAAGACCGGCCGCTGGCAAGTCGAGGCCGATCTCGCCGAGGTCGCCGCCTGGCGCCCTGTGGACATTAACCACGCCTGAGACTTCCGCGCGACGGCGCTTCGATTGCCGATCATGCTGATGTCACGTCATGACATGCCGACGCATGTCATCCGCACCTTGGCGTGTATCGAGTCGAAGGTCGGGTGCCCGCGCGACGAGCGCGGGCACGACGGCTCTCCGGGAAAATATGGCGATCAGTTCGCGTTCGGGATCGGGGCCGGCGGTACCGGATGGTCGTCAGCGCGGGCCGGCACGTCGGCACCCGGCGGCGGCGCAACCACGATCGGCGGCGGCATTGGCGCGGCCAGCTCGGGCGCTGTTTCCGCCGGCGGACGCAAAGCGCTCTCGCGCAGCGCCTGGCGCACGGAGGCAACCCAGGTCGCATCGATGCTGTCGGCCGGCACAGCCGGCGGGTCGTCCTGAATGGACTTTTCGGGCTCGGCATTATCGCTCTTTGCCGCTTCGGTCTTTGCCGCCTCGGCCTTCACGGCCTCGCGTTTCATGATCGCGGCGGCCGCGGCCTGCGCTTTCTTCCACGTCTCGATGCGGGCGCCGGCCTCTGTCCTGGCTATCTTGGCCTCTGTCTTTGCCTCCGCCTTGGCCTCTGTCTTGGCCTCTATCTTTGCTTCTGTCTTGGCCGCCGTTTCGGTTTTTTCGATCTTGCTTTCACTTTTGCTTTCGGTTTTGGCAACCGGCGCGGCGCGGCGCGGCGGCGCGGACGGAGATTTCTCTCCGGCGAGCAGCGTCTTGAAGGCCGCCACCGCGTCCGAGTCGTATTGGCCGCAGTCGCGCTCGAAGGCAACGACGTCGCGGTGTACCAGCATGCGCAGCGTCGAGGCGTCGGCTTTCTTGTCGAGCATGGTAACGATGTCGGTGCGCAGCGCCTGGCATTTCGCCTCGGGCGAAAAATTGGCGTGATAGGTCGAATAGCCGCCGATCAGCGCCAGCGGGATGCCGATCAGCGAGCCGACAAGCTGCACCGCGCCGGTGAAGCGCGACACCGCCGAGCGCGGCGGCGGAGCAGACACGAAGTGCGGTGCCTCCGCGCGCGGATGATCGTCGCGTGTCGCCACCAACATTGCAGGGAAACCTTCTGAGGACCGTCGGCGCGATCAATCACGGAACTTCGCGGAGAAATTTGGCCGGGATTGCGGCGCAATCGGGGAAACCCACCGGAGGCTAGCCGGTTCGGCGCAACAGGCTGACGAAAAACCCATCGGTTTGCGTGGCGCGCGGCGTCATCAGCAGGCCGTCGCCCGACAGCCGCGCTGCCGCGCAGAAGTCCGTGGCGCGCGCGCCGAGCGCCTGCGCCACTTCGACGGCCGGCACGACTGAGAATTCCGGGTGCCGCGCGAGGAAGCCGCGGATCTGCGCGCCGTTTTCCTCGTCGAGCACCGAACAGGTGACATAAGCGATGCGTCCGCCGGCCTTCAGCAGCGACGCCGCGCGGCCGAGCACGTCGG
>CAZNTY010000323.1:0-2192 GCA_964576085.1 uncultured Undibacter sp.
GCCGGGCGGACGACAAGCGGGTCGCAGCGACGCCCGACACCGTCAAGAAGTTCATCGCCCTCGGCCATACGGTCAGCGTCGAAGCCGGCGCCGGCCTGAATGCTGGCGTGCGCGACGAGGACTACGCCGCGGCTGGCGTCACGGCCTTCGCAATGGAGCTGATGCCGCGCATCACCCGGGCACAGTCGATGGACGTGCTGTCGTCGCAGGCCAACCTTGCCGGCTACCGTGCGGTGATCGACGCCGCGGAGGAATACGGCCGCGCGCTGCCGATGATGATGACTGCGGCCGGCACCGTGCCGGCGGCCAAGGTCTTCATCATGGGCGTCGGCGTCGCCGGGTTGCAGGCGATCGCCACCGCGCGCCGGCTTGGCGCGGTCGTCACCGCGACCGACGTGCGGCCGGCGACGAAAGAGCAGGTCGAGAGTCTCGGCGCCAAGTTCCTCGCGGTCGAGGACGAGGAGTTCAAGAACGCGCAGACCACCGGCGGCTACGCCAAGGAGATGTCCAAGGAGTATCAGGCCAAGCAGGCCGCCCTCACCGCCGAGCACATCAAGAAGCAGGACATCGTCATCACCACCGCGCTGATCCCCGGCCGCCCGGCGCCGCGGCTTGTCACCAAGGAGATGGTGGCGTCGATGCGGCCCGGCTCGGTGATCGTCGACCTTGCGGTCGAACGCGGCGGCAATGTCGAGGGCTCGCGGCCTGGAGAGGTGGTGAAGGCCGGCGATGTGAAGATCGTCGGCTATCTCAACGTGCCGGGCCGCATTTCCGCGTCCGCCTCCGCGCTTTACGCCAAGAACCTGCTGACCTTCATCGAGACGCTGATCGACAAGAAAGAAAAGAAACTCGCGATCAATTGGGACGACGAGATCGTCAAGGGCACGCTGCTCACCCGCGACGGCGCCGTGGTGCATCCGAATTTCCAGGGGACCGCGTGAGATGGCAATATGGCACGGCGGGTCGGCAAATTGGGTGTCATCGCCCGGCTCGACCGGGCGATCCAGTAAACGCGAGCGATGGCTGTATCGCGATGCTGGTGTTTACTGGATGCCCGCTTTCGCGGGCATGACGGCTTGAGATAGCGAAGACGGGAGAAACGCCATGCATGAGATCGCCACCGCCGTCGACCCCTTCGTCTTCCGCCTGTCGATCTTCGTGCTCGCGGTGTTCGTCGGCTAGTACGTGGTCTGGTCGGTGACGCCGGAGTTGCATACGCCGCTGATGTCGGTCACCAACGCGATTTCCTCGGTGATCGTGGTCGGCGCGCTGCTCGCGGTCGGCGTGGCGCTCGTCGCCAACGATCAGGGCCCGGTCTGGGCGCGCGCGCTGGGCTTCGTCGCGCTGGTATTCGCCTCGATCAACATCTTCGGTGGTTTTCTCGTCACCCAGCGCATGCTGGCGATGTACCAGAAGAAAAAGAAATGACGACGATGGGTTTGCAGACAGCAAAGTCTTCGTGTCCCGGATGCGATGCAGCGCGTAGCGGTGCATCGCTGATCCGGGACCATTCCGGACTGGGACGGTCCCGGTTCTGCAGCGCACCACTCCGTGCTGCGCTGCGCCCGGGACACGGGCGGGGTGCCGCATGAGCGCCAACCTCCAGGCTCTGCTCTATCTCGTCGCCGGCGTGCTGTTCATCCTGGCGCTGCGTGGCCTGTCGAGCCCGGATTCGAGCCGGCGCGGCAACCAGTTCGGCATGATCGGCATGGCGATTGCCGTGCTGACCACGCTCGGCGCTTCGCCGCCGGCCGACCCGGTGGCATGGGCGCTGGTCGCCGGCGGCATTGCGATCGGCGGCGGCATCGGCGCGGTGATCGCGCGGCGCGTGCCGATGACCTCGATGCCGGAACTGGTCGCGGCGTTCCATGCGCTGGTCGGCTTGGCGGCGGTGCTGGTTGCTGCCGGCGCGTTCTACGCGCCGGCGGCCTTCGACATCGGCAGCGAAGGCCGCATCCATTCGCAGAGCCTGATCGAGATGTCGCTCGGCGTCGCGATCGGCGCGCTGACCTTCACCGGCTCGGTGATCGCCTTCCTCAAGCTCTCCGTCCGCATGAGCGGCAAGCCGATCACGCTGCCTGGCCGCCACGTCATCAACATCGTCGTGGCGCTGGCGCTGATCTTCTTCATCTACGGCTTCTTCGTCTCGCAGAGCGCGTTCGACTTCTGGCTGATCGTGGCGCTCGCGCTCG
>CAZNTY010000324.1:0-2225 GCA_964576085.1 uncultured Undibacter sp.
CCTCGGCACCGGCGTCACCTACAAGCTCGGCGCGCCCGGGCGACACCTCGTGATGAACTCGCTCGCGGTGCTGGCGGCGGCATCGCTCGCCGGCGCCGACCTCGCGCTCGCGGCGCTCGCGTTGGTGAAGCTCCAGCCGGCGGCCGGCCGCGGCACGCGCATGCGCCTCATCGCGCCCGGCGGCAGCGTGCTGCTGATTGACGAAAGCTACAACGCCAATCCGGTGTCGATGCGCGCCGCGATCGCGCTGCTCGGTCAGGCACCGGTGGCAGGACTTGGCCGCCGCATTGCCGTGCTCGGCGACATGCTCGAGCTTGGCGAACAGGCGCCGGCTTTGCACCGCGCGCTGACGCAGGCGCTTGCCGACGCCGCCGTCGACCTCGTGTTCTGCGCCGGGCCGATGATGCGCCATCTGTGGGAGGGGTTGCCGGCTTCGCGCCGGGGCTGTTATGCGCCGACCTCAGCCGCGCTCGAGCCGGCCGTGCTCGAAGCGATCAATGCCGGCGACGCCGTCATGGTTAAGGGGTCGTTCGGCTCAAAAATGGCGCCGATCGTCAAGGCGCTGGAAAAGCGGTTTCCGCGCCAAGCCGCGCCCGAAACCACCTGACCGTCCTCACGATGTCGTTCCATCGCTGCCGCCGATACGGCACCAATTACGGCGGGGATGGGACACATCACCTTTGCCCTGCCGAGGGCGAAGCCGATCGTGGCTGTGACCGGCGTGATGCTCAGGCAGTGCATCGCGCTCGAAGGCGTTTTCCCGTCGCGCCCCCAGGTCGATTGTCGATCCAATTCCGGATAGGCTTTGCTTGGTAGAATCATTATCAAGGCCCGGCGCCCTGCAGGGCCGGCGCAACGGGCTGAAGGCCGTTCGATGTTCTATTGGCTGACCGAGCTATCCGACAAACTCTCGTTCCTCAACGTCTTCCGCTACATCACCTTCCGCACCGGCGGCGCGGTGGTGACGGCGCTGGTGTTCGTGTTCCTGTTCGGCGGGCCGATCATCGACATCCTGCGGGTGCGCCAGGGCAAGGGCCAGCCGATCCGCGCCGACGGGCCGGCCTCGCACCTCATCACCAAGAAGGGCACGCCGACGATGGGCGGGCTGATGATCCTGTCGGGACTTTTGGTCTCGACGCTGCTCTGGGCAAACCCGCTCAATCCCTACGTCTGGATCGTGCTCGGGGTCACGCTGTCATTCGGCCTGATCGGCTTCTACGACGACTATCTCAAGGTCACCAAGCAGACCCATGCCGGCGTGTCCGGCCGCACGCGCCTTGCGATCGAGGCCGCGGTCGCGATCATCGCCTGCATCGCACTGGCGAGCCTCGGCCGGCCGCCGACCGCGACCTCGCTGGTCTTCCCGGTCGTCAAGGAATGGGTCGTCAACCTTGGCTGGTTCTTCGTTGTGCTCGGCGGCTTCGTCATCGTCGGCGCCGGCAACGCCGTGAACCTCACCGACGGCCTCGATGGTCTCGCCATCGTGCCGGTGATGATCGCGGCGGCAAGTTTCGGCCTGATCTCCTATCTCGCGGGCAATGCGGTGTTCGCCGAATACCTCCAGATCCACTACGTCGCCGGCACCGGCGAACTCGCGGTGCTGTGCGGCGCGCTGATCGGGGCCGGGCTCGGCTTCCTCTGGTTCAACGCGCCGCCGGCCTCGATCTTCATGGGCGATACCGGCTCGCTGGCGCTCGGCGGCATGCTCGGCGCCGTCGCGGTCGCGACCAAGCACGAGATCGTGCTCGCGATCATCGGCGGCCTGTTCGTGCTCGAGGCCGTGTCGGTGATCGTGCAGGTGTTGTCGTTCAAGCTCACCGGCAAGCGCGTGTTCAAGATGGCGCCGATCCACCATCACTACGAGCAGCTCGGCTGGACCGAGCCGCAGATCGTCATCCGCTTCTGGATCGTCTCGGTGGTGCTGGCGCTCGCCGGCCTTTCCAGCCTGAAGCTGCGGTGAAGGCCAGGCCATGATCCCGGTCACCGGTTTCGCCGGGCAACGCGTGGCGGTGTTCGGGCTGGGCGCATCGGGGCTTGCAAGCTGCCGTGCGCTGATCGCCGGCGGTGCCGAGGTTCTCGCCTTCGACGACAATGCCAAGGGGCTTGCGGCGGCGGAACAGGCCGGTATTCCCACCGCCGATCTCCGTCAGGCCGACTGGTCGCAGATCGCCGCGCTGGTGCTGGCGCCGGGCGTGCCGCTGACGCATCCGGCGCCGCACTGGACC
>CAZNTY010000325.1:0-1718 GCA_964576085.1 uncultured Undibacter sp.
CCTGCCAGTACGTACTCCGATGTCCAGATGGGGATATGCAGCCCGCTGAAAGGGTGGATCGCATAGGCGCCGGTGAAGCAGCCGGTGATCTTTTTCTCGGCCATCCGTTCGCGTTCGCTGCGGCTTTTCACATAGGTGAGATACTCCTCCACGGCAGCGCGGTGGCCGTCCGGGGTAATGACCCCAACGAGCTCGTGCTCGGGGGAGATGACCATGAAGTCGACGCCGAAAATCGTATCGGGGCGGGTGGTATAGACGCGGAGCTTTCTGCCGGCGTGGCCGAAGAGGTCAAAATCGATCTCGGCGCCGAAGCTCTTGCCGATCCAGTTGGTCTGCATCTCCTTCATCGCATCGCTGAAATCCACTGTGGCGAGACCTTCGAGCAGGCGGTCGGCATAGTCGGTGATGCGGAGATACCATTGCCGCAGCTTTTTCTTCACGACGGGATGACCGCCGCGTTCGCTGACGCCGTTGATGACCTCGTCATTGGCAAGGACGGTGCCGAGCGCTTCGCACCAGTTGACCTCTCCATAGCCGCAATAGGCGAGGCGATAGTTCATGAGTATCTCCTGCTGCCGGCGGCGGTCATAGCCGGACCATTCCGCCGCGGTAAAGCGGACGCTTGCGTCACCCGGGCAGGGATGATGGGCATTGCCGTCCTTTTCGAAGAATCGCACGAGCCATTCAATGGGTACGGCCTTGTTCTCCTTCCGGTCGTACCAGCTGTCGAACAGCTGGAGGAAGATCCACTGTGTCCATTTATAATAATCGGGGTTCGAGGTGTTCACCTCACGGGACCAGTCGAAGCTAAAGGCGATATTGTCCATCTGGGCCCGGAAATTGGCGATGTTGGCGGCCGTGCTGACGGCGGGGTGAACCCCGTGCTCGATGGCGTATTGTTCGGCAGGCAGTCCAAAGGCGTCATAGCCCATCGGGTGAAGGACGTTGTATCCTTTGAGGCGTTTGTAGCGGGCGAAAATATCGCTTGCGATATAGCCGAGGGGATGACCGACGTGCAGGCCCGCGCCGCTGGGATAGGGGAACATATCCAGCACGTAATATTTCGGGCGGGTGGAATCGTTGGAGACGGTATAGGCGCCCAGCTCGGTCCACGTCCGCTGCCATTTCTTTTCTATTTCGCTGAAGTTATAGTCCATGCTCGATCCTTTGTTGAAAAAACGTTAAAAGAATACACTCTTCGAAATATTGCTGGCAAACAATCGTTAATCTGATGATTCCCGCGGAGGGCATCAAAAATACAAAAACAGGCGCGAAAAACCGTTATTTTTGCTGTCAGTCTGACCTTGTACTAACCCAATTAAAACTAAGATACCCATGGCTCAGCTCGGAAAAGGATCTGCCAAACGCTCGACTCCTTCTTATTTCATGGCAATCGTAGGCGTCAGCCTGGTCTTGTTCCTGCTGGGGTTGTTAGGGTGGATCGTCATCAACGCCAACCGGCTGGGCGAGAATATCCGGGAAAATGTGGAAGTGCAGATCTACGTCAGGCAGAACATCTCGCCGAAGGACAGCGCCGCCCTGGTGCAGTTTGTTTCCGCCCAGCCTTATGTCCGCAGCTACGAGTATATCACCAAGGAGATGGCACGGAAACAGTTTGTGGGGACGGGCAACGATGATTTCATGTCGGTCCTGGAGCAGAATCCCCTGCCGGCCTCGGTGGATTTCCGGGTCCGGAGTGAGTATGCGAATGCGGATTC
>CAZNTY010000326.1:0-4712 GCA_964576085.1 uncultured Undibacter sp.
TTTGTTAAATCCGCCTCGCTTTCGAGCGTCGGCTTGACGGGCGGCGCTGTTCTCATGCGGTCATGGCGGAATTGGTAGACGCACTAGCTTGAGGTGCTAGCGGGGCAACCCGTGGAGGTTCGAGTCCTCTTGACCGCACCACTCAAAATCAGCGCCGTCAGCCTTGTGGCTGCGACACGCTATCCAAGACGGCATAAATCATCCCGGCACTCGCCACGAGCGTGAAAATCGCTCCGACGACCTCACCGGATAATGCATAGATGAGGGTTGCCGTGGCGCAGGCTGCAAGGCCCACACAAAAGGCCCAGATGCCGACCCAATCAACGGGCCACCTGGCGGACGCGGTTGGACTACTGTCAGGCTTGCTTTGAAGCTGCGTAGGCATGGAAGCACCTCCTTGCCTCGCTCCACTGCCATGCCGGCCGGTCACGCACTTTGATACAGCTCAAACAACCGGGGCGCCGCGATCGCGTCACGCCACAAATGCCCGGGCACCTCGCTCAAGCGTGAGCCTGGTACCGGGGTCAGTTCAGAAGGCCACGATTGCCGGCTGGCACGACGTGGACGACGCGATAGCCGCGTCGTTTCAGTTCGCGCAGCAACTCGGGAAGCATATGGACGGTCTGTGCGCGGGTGTCGTGAAACAGCACGATGCCGTGGTCGACCGCGTCGATCCGCCGCAGGATCAGACCGAGCTCGGTCGACGGCGCCATCTCGTTCCAGTCGCTGGCCCAGACGTCAGCGCCGAAAACCACGATGTGCCGCCGCGCCAGCGTGTCGAGCAAAGCGGGCGTCGAGACAAAGCCGGGAAAACGGAAGAACGGCACAACCGGCTCGCCGCCGTAGTGACCGTAAACGGCGTTGTCGTCCGCCTCGAAGCCGCGGTTGATTTCGGCCTCCGCCATCGCGGCGGGGAGCCTGCTGAGAATCGGATGGGAAAACGTGTGATGACCGATGGTGTGACCGTCCGCGAGAATGCGGCGGGCGAGGGCCGGATACGCCTTGCTGTTGCGCCCGACCATGAAGAAGGTCGCGCGCACGCACTCGGCCTTCAGCGCGTCGAGCACTTTCGGCGTCGTGCCGGGCAGCGGCCCGTCGTCGAAGGTCAGGACCAGCTCCTTGTGCCGGAGCGGCAAGGTTTGCGGGAAACTCTTGCGTCCGACGCGCGGCGTCGAGGCCGCGTCAACCTCGAGCACGCGCGCGGTGCCGAGCGCGTCGGGATTCGCGCAGGGCTGTGCCGACGCTGCAAAGGGCTGTGCCGACGCCGTAAACGGCATCAACGCGACGACCAGCCATGCGGCCAGGCGGGAGAGCATGAGGGTTCCGACGGGCGCGACCTTCGCGCGCGGTTGGCGGTGCCGCAACCGAGTTCTGCCGTCGTGCTTTACGGCGCTCACGTTTTATTCACCCTGTTTCCTGAGCCGGAATTAACCCTGCCTGCCTAGCGTAAACGCCGGGTTGACGGTTGGCGTGGTGGCGAGCGTGAGCGTCGAAGGAGACATGCGGCCGGCCGGGACTGCTGGGGAGGCGCCGCCGCCGAGGGCGCGCCGGTCTCTGCCGACCCCGCGTTTTGTCGCTCTCGTCGTCGCCCTCGGTTTCACGGCGGCGCTGGGCTGCCTTGCCGCAGGATACGGCCTGGCCTGGCAAAGCGACCGGCACTATGCGGATGCGCAGCGCGCGGCGCTCCGGGCCGCGGTCGGCGAATTCCGCGCGCTGTTCGGCAACGGCCACGAAGTCGACCCGCGCTTCATCCGTATGATTGAGCAGGGCGCCGGACTTAAAGACGTCCGGTTCGATCCGGTGCCGGCGGCGGATGCAGCGGAGATGCAGCCGGTCGTCAACACGGACGGTCGCATCGTTGGCTTCCTGACCTGGCGTCCAGCCGCGCCGATGACCGCGACGATGGACCGGCTGGCGCCGCTGATCGGCGTGTTGGCGTTCGGTTTCGCGACATTTGCCGGATTGTCGTTCTGGCAGCCGCGCCGGACCGGTCTCGTGCCGATGCAAAGCGAGCGGCCAATGCGTGACGCCGACTCCAGGATGCCGGACCCGTCCGACGCGGTTGCGGTGGAGGGTGGACCGGGAGACGCCCGCGAGGTGGCCGTCGCTTCCGAGCCATCAGTCAACACAATCTCGGATGACGAGGAATTCATCCGCCGCGAGCTGCCGCGTGCGCTCGGGGCACAGACGCTCGACCTGCATTACCAGCCGATCGTCGCCGCCGACGGCGGGCGCATCGTCGGCGTCGAGGCGCTGCTGCGCTGGACACATAAGGATCGCGGCGCCGTTTCTCCCGTGCAATTCGTGCCGGTTGCTGAACGAATGGGCCTGATGGACGAACTCGGTGCCTTCGTCCTCCGTCGCGCCCTACGCGATGCCAGGAGCTGGCCCGACCTCTACGTCTCGGTCAACCTGTCGCCCTTGCAGGTGCGTAACCATGGCATCGTCGAGCTGGTCCGGCAGGCGTTATGGGATTCAGGCATCGCGCCGTCGAAACTGATGCTCGAGATCACCGAAGGCGTCTTGATCGACAACCCGGAAGAGATGCTCAGGCGCATCGAGGAGCTGCGCGCGCTCGGCGTGCGCATCGCCCTCGACGATTTCGGCTCCGGCTATTCGAGCCTCGGCTATCTGCAGCGCTTCCAGTTCGACAAGCTCAAGGTCGACCGCAGCTTCGTTTCGGCGCTCGGCCGTTCGCCGAATGCCGGCGTCATCATCCAGGCCATCGTCGCACTGGGCCGTGCGCTCGGCGTGACGGTCGTGGTGGAGGGCGTGGAAACCGAGGAACAGCGTGTGCTGCTGCGCCTTGCCGGCTGCGACGAGATGCAGGGGTTCCTGTTCGCCAAGCCTGCGCCGGCGCGGGCGATCGACCGCCTGATCGCCCTGCCACGGGCATCGGACGCCGCCTGAGGGCGCTGACAGGGTCCCGACGGGCTTATAATGTCGCTTCGTTCATTGGAGCGGCGACATGATCCCGAATAGCTGGAGTGGTTTTGATTTCGGCCTTGGCGAGGAGGTCGAGATGCTGCGCAGGACCGCCGGCGGCTTCGCGCAGGACAGGATCGCGCCGCGCGCCGCCGAAATCGACCGCACCAACAAATTTCCGCGCGACCTGTGGCCGCAGATGGGCGCGCTCGGGCTGCTCGGCATCACGGTTGAGGAAGATTATGGCGGCGCCGGCCTCGGCTATCTCGCGCACTGCGTGGCGATGGAGGAAATCTCGCGCGCCTCGGCTTCGGTCGGCCTGTCGTACGGGGCGCATTCCAACCTGTGCGTCAACCAGATCCGCCGCAACGGCACCGACGCTCAGAAGAAGAAATATCTCGGCCAGCTGATCTCCGGCGCGCATGTCGGCGCGCTGGCGATGTCAGAGCCCGGCGCCGGCTCCGACGTGGTGTCGATGCGCACCCGCGCCGACAAGAAGGGCGACCGCTACGTCCTCAACGGCTCGAAGATGTGGATCACCAACGGACCGGAGGCCGACACGCTGGTGGTCTACGCCAAGACCGACCCGGATGCCGGGCCCCGCGGCATCACCGCATTCCTGATCGAGAAGGGCATGAAGGGCTTCTCGACCGCGCAGAAGCTCGACAAGCTCGGCATGCGCGGCTCCGATACCTGTGAGCTGGTGTTCCAGGACTGCGAGGTGCCGGAGGAGAACGTGCTCGGCAAGGTCGGCGCTGGCGTCAGCGTGCTGATGTCGGGCCTCGACTACGAGCGCGTCGTGCTCGCCGCCGGCCCGCTCGGCATCATGCAGGCGTGCCTGGACGTGGTGCTGCCTTACGTGCACGAGCGCAGGCAGTTCGGCCGGCCGATCGGTGAATTCCAGATCATACAGGCCAAGGTCGCTGACATGTATGTAACGATGAACGCCGCCAAGGCTTACGTTTATGCCGTGGCGCGCGCCTGCGACGAGGGCCGCACCACCCGCGAGGACGCCGCCGGCGCCATCCTCTACGCGGCGGAGAACGCTACCAAGCTCGCGCTCGACGCCATCCAGTGCCTCGGCGGCAACGGCTACATCAACGAATTTCCGACCGGCCGGTTGCTGCGCGACGCCAAGCTCTACGAGATCGGGGCCGGTACCTCGGAAATCCGCCGCATGCTGATCGGGCGCGAGCTGTTCGAGAAGACAAGATAGTCCGCCATTGGCGTAGTCGGCCGCTGGCTGGTTTGGGACGTTAACGTTTTGGTGCCGCGAATCGGGTAGCTCGCTGACCCAGCACAATGCGGGAGGCGGGCCATGATGCGGGTGCGGCTCAAGGCAGACGGGCGGATCGTCGAGATCATGCCGAACGGGAGCGAGCGTGCCATCGATCATAGCGAGCCGGCGGCTTTCGTGCGCCAGGTGCGGGTGCGCTGCGGGCTGACCCAGGCGGCCTTTGCCGACAGGATCGAGGTGCCGGTCGAAACCGTGCGCAACTGGGAGCAGGGCAAGCGCACGCCGCGCGGGCCGGCACGCGCACTGCTCAAGCTGATCGCTTCGTCACCCGACGCGGCCTTCGCGGCCCTCGGCGGCAGAAAAGCCGGCTAGGTCTTGAACTCATAAAGGGATTCCGTTTATGAGCGGGTCGTGATTCAAGCTCTTTGATGGAGGGCTTGATGATGACGGGACGCCACGATCTGAGCGAGCGTGAGTGGGCGATAATCGCGCCGCTGCTGCCGAACAAGCCGCGCGGAGTGGCGCGGGTCGACGACCGGCGGGTGATCAG
>CAZNTY010000327.1:0-2532 GCA_964576085.1 uncultured Undibacter sp.
GGTGACGCTCTATCTGCCGCTGTCGCTGATCCTGTTCGTGCTGCTGTTTCCGTTTTACTGGATGGCGCTGACCTCCATCAAACCTGACAACCAGTTGCTCGACCTCGACACCTACAGCCCGTTCTGGACCTGGAATCCGACCCTCAAGCACATCACCAAGCTGTTGTTCGAGACCGACTACCCGACCTGGCTCTGGAACACGATGCTGGTCGCGATCTGCGCCACCGCGTTGTCGATCGTCGCCAGCGTGCTGGCCGCCTACGCAATCGTGCGGCTGCGCTACAAGGGTGCACAATGGGTGGGCGGCGCGATCTTCCTCGCCTATCTCGTGCCGCCATCGATCCTGATCATCCCGCTGTCGACCGTCGTCTATCAATACGGCCTGTTCGATACGCCCTTCGCGCTGATCCTGACCTACCCCACTATTCTCATTCCGTTCTCGACCTGGCTGCTGATGGGCTATTTCAAGACCATTCCGTTCGAGCTCGAGGAGTGCGCCCTGATCGACGGCGCCAGCCGCTGGCAGATCCTGACGAAGATCGTGGTGCCGCTTGCGGTGCCGGGCCTGATTTCCGCCTTCATTTTCTGCTTCACATTGTGCTGGAACGAATTCATCTATGCGCTCACCTTCATCTCCTCGACGCAGTACAAGACCGTGCCGGTCGCGATCGTTACGGCCTTGGTGGATGGCGACATTTATCGCTGGGGATCGCTGATGGCGGGCGCGATGATCGGCTCGTTGCCGCTCGTTATCCTCTACGCTTTCTTCGTCGAACACTACGTCTCGGCGATGACCGGGGCGGTGAAGGAATAACCTCAGGCTTCTTGCGATGAACGGCCAGGTTCTGAAGGCCCCCAATCAAGGCTTGCGAAAACTTGCCATTGTGATCGCCGGCCTTATCGCGTCGACCATTCTGTTCATTTCCGATTCATACTGGCCCGACGGCGGCGACGTTCATGAATCTATCGAGTGGGTCGGCCTGGTGCTGATCGGCATCTGCGTCGCCGGCCGCACCTGGTGCACGCTCTATATCGGCGGCCGCAAGATCGCCGAGCTGATCGAGGACGGCCCCTACTCGATCATGCGTCATCCGCTCTATGTGTTCTCCATCATTGGCAGTATCGGCGTCGGCGCGCAGGCCGGCGGTTTCACCATCGCGGTTGCCTGCGGCTTCCTGACCTGGGCGGTCTTCCTGCGGATGGCGAGGCTCGAGGAAGCCTACATGTTGCAGGCCTTTGGTGCGGATTATCGGCGCTACATGGAGCGGGTGCCGCGCTTCATGCCGAAATTATCGCTTTACCGCAGCCGCGCGTCGCTCGTCGTCTATCCTCGCCAGATCGCGGCGACATTCTTCGATGCCGTGGTGTTCTTCATCGCGGTGCCGATCATGGAGCTGTTCGACTACCTCCACGGCACTGGCGCGTTGCCGACGCTGTTCCACGTCCCATGAGGCCGCAGCTAGATCAGCGTCGCCACGGGGTTTTCGATCAACGCCTTGAACGCAGCGAGCAGCCTTGCGCCGACCGCACCGTCAACGACGCGGTGATCGCAGGATAGTGTCGCCGCCATCTGGCTGACAAAGCGGACGCCGCCATCGGCCGTCTCGACCGGCACCCGGCGCGCGGCGCCGACCGCAAGAATGGTGGCATGCGGTGGATTGATGATGGCGGCAAAATCGCGCACGCCGTACATGCCGAGATTGGAGATGGCGCTGGCGCCACCCTGATACTCGGTCGGCTTGAGCTTCTTGTTCCGGGCGCGGCCGGCGAGATCGCGCATCTCGGCCGAGATCGCCGTGAGCGATTTGGCCTCGGCATTGCGGATCAACGGGGTGACGAGCCCGTCGTCGAGCGCGACGGCGACACCAATATCCGATGACCTGAAGCGCAGGATACGGTCGCCGGCCCACACGGCATTGGCCTGCGGGATACGCTGGAGCGCCGCGCCCCACGCCTTGATGATGAAGTCGTTGAGCGAGAGCTTGAAGGCCGGCTCGCCATCTTTCTTCGGCGCGGCGGCGTTGGCTTCCTCGCGCATGGCGATCAGCCGGCCGACCTCGATGTCGGCGGTGAGATAGAAGTGCGGGACGCTCTGCTTGGCCTCGACCAGCCGCCGCGCGATGGTGGCGCGCATCGAGTCGAGCGGCACTTCCTCGTAGGCGACACCTTCGTAGAGCGCCTTCACCTGCGCGGTGCTCGGACCGGCCGGCGGCGCAATCGCGGCAGCAGCCGGCCGCGTACTCTCGACGTCCGCGGCGACGATTCGACCATGCGGCCCGGAGCCCTCGATGCCCGACAGGTCGATGCCGCGCTCGCCCGCCAGCCGCCGCGCCAGCGGCGTCACCTGACGGCCGCCGATCCGCGCCGGGCCGTAGTTGCGTTCCGGCGTGCGCACCTCGCGGAACGGGTGCATGGCAGGATAGGCGAAAGCACTTTCCCGCTCATTCCCGTCTCCGGGTCGGACCTGTGGTCCGCCCGAGGGCAGGCTTGAGCGCGGGTCCACTCTTTGCGGCTCCTGGATTCCTACTTGCG
>CAZNTY010000328.1:0-1868 GCA_964576085.1 uncultured Undibacter sp.
GATCTCGACACACCGACGGCGGACCTCACCGCAGGTCCGGCGATGAACGAGGAGGCATTCCTCGCCGCGGTCAACACCGGCTACGGGGCGGTGCGGCCGGAAGCCGATCTGCTCTGTCTCGGCGAGATGGGAATCGGCAACACGACGGCTGCCGCGGCGCTTGCCGCCGCGCTGTTCGGCGGCAACGGCGCGCGCTGGGCAGGCCGCGGCACCGGGGTCGACGACAAGGGGCTCGCGCGCAAACAGGCGGCGATCGACGGCGGCCTCGCGCGTCATGCGTCCGTAATCCACGATCCGCTGCAGGCCGCAGCCGCGCTCGGCGGCCGCGAATTGGCCGCCATCCTCGGCGCGACGCTCGCAGCGCGGCACCACCGCATGCCGGTGCTGCTCGACGGCTTCGTCTGCACCGCGGCCGCGGCTCCGCTCGCCAAGATTCGGGCCGGCGCACTCGATCATGTGCAGGCCGCCCATGTGTCCGCGGAAGCCGCGCATCGCATGTTGCTCGAAGCGCTCGGCCTTGCGCCGCTGCTCGATCTTGGCATGCGGCTCGGCGAAGGCTCCGGCGCGGCGCTCGCCGTGTCGATCCTGCGCGCGGCGCTCGCCTGCCACGCCGGCATGGCGACCTTCGCCGAGGCCGGCGTCGCCAGTAAATCGCATTAGGCGATCATTCCCGCGCGATGGCGTGGAAGAACGTGCCAGAGACATGGCCACGGCGGCTGCCGGTCTCAGCAACGGCGCGGCCCTGCGCGTCGGTGACTTCGACAAAGGGCTCGTCGTGGCCTTTGTCGATGATCGAGGCGTGGTGGAATTCGTGGCCACGCACGCTCGTCCCGGCCGTGCCGATCGGACTGTCGGCCAGGAGCAGCGCCGGCCGATCGCCGAGATGCAGCCGCCGCTTGGCAAAGCTGGTGACGTGGCTGAGCAGCCCCGCCGTGCGGTGGCGCGTGCCTTGCGCATCCTCGATGGCCTCGCCCAGCACCATGTAGCCACCGCACTCGCCGTGGACGAGGCGATTCTGTGCGAAAGCGGCCAAGCCGCTGAGGAAGCGTCGCGCCGAGGCGAGTCTGCCGGCGTGCAATTCGGGATAGCCGCCGGGCAGCCAGCAGACATCGCAGGCGTCCGGCGGCGCTTCATCGGCCAGCGGCGAAAAGCGGACGATCTCGGCACCGGCCCGCCGCCAGCCGTCAAGCACATGGGCGTAGACAAAGGAGAACGCTTCGTCGGAGGCCAGCGCGATGCGCTGCCCGGGCGGCGGCAGCGGTGTTGACGCCGACGCGTGGGATCCGGCGAGCGGCGAAGCCATCGCGATGATGCCGTCGAGATCCAGATGGCGAGCCGCGACGTCGGCGAAGCGGTCGAGCTTCGCGGCGAGGTCCGAATGCTCGCTGGCCTGCACGAGGCCGAGGTGACGTTCCGGAAGCACTAGCGTCTCGTCGCGCGGGATGGCACCGAGGATGGGTATGCCGAGCGGCGCCAGCGCGTCGGCGATCAAACTGCGATGGCGCTCGCTGCCAAGTTTGTTCAATACGAGGCCGCCGATCCGCACTCCAGGCTGAAAGGATGCGAAGCCAGCGGCCACCGCCGCCGCCGATTGCGACTGGCCTGACACGTCGAGCACCAGCAGCACCGGCAGATGAAGCTGCGCGGCGAGATCGGACGGCGCGCCAGACCGGCCGGGCATGCCGGGCACGCCGTCGAACAGCCCCATAGCTCCTTCGATCACCAGAAGCTCGGCGTCCCGCGTCGCATCGGCAATCAGATCGCCGATCAGCGCAGGCGGCATCGCCCAGGTGTCGAGGTTGATGCCCTTGCCGCCGGTCGCGGCGGCGTGGAAGGCCGGATCAATGTAGTCGGGGCCTGACTTGGCG
>CAZNTY010000329.1:0-7181 GCA_964576085.1 uncultured Undibacter sp.
CTGGGTCTCCCGGTTGACGTCAAATTCTGCGCTGAGCTCGACGCGGGCGCGCCCGGGGCCGACCACG
Organism: uncultured Undibacter sp.; assembly: GCA_964576085.1. Lineage (GTDB taxonomy): Bacteria > Pseudomonadota > Alphaproteobacteria > Rhizobiales > Xanthobacteraceae > Pseudolabrys. The sequence goes on from CAZNTY010000329.1 coordinate 68, forward strand.
GACGAAACGATGGTTTCGACCTGGCTGCGCAGCCTGCGCTCGAACGCGGCCTTGCGCTCATCGGCGGCGGCGCCGGTCACCGAATCCTCCTCGGCACCGTCGGCCAGCAGCCGGCCGCTTTCGTCGACCACCGAGACGCGCTCAGGCTTCAGTCCGTTGACGGCGGTGGCAACCAAATGGCGGATGGCGCGCACCTGTTGCTGCTCGAGCTGGCCGCGCACCTTGAGAACGATCGAGGCGGACGGCTCGATCTTGTCGCGCGAGAACAGCGGCCGGTCCGGCAGGACGAGATGCACGCGCGCGGCCTCGACCCGGTCGAGGCTGCGGATGGTGCGGGCAAGCTCGCCCTCCAGCGCGCGCAGCTTGTTGATGTTCTGGATGAAGCTGGTCGAGCCGAGCGCATCGGCCTTATCGAAGATCTCATAGCCGACGCCGCCGCCTTTCGGCAGGCCGGATTCGGCGAGCTTCATGCGCAGGCGCGCGACCTGATCCTTCGGCACCATGACGATGGCGCCGTCTTCCTTGAGCGAATAGGCGACGCCTTGGCGCTCGAGATCCTTGATGATGGAGGAGCTGTCATCGAGCGACAGGTCGGTGAACAGCGGCACCATTTGCGGTGTCGTCACGCGCACGATCAGAAATGAGAAGAACCCGGCCAACATCAGCGCCACGGCAGCCATTGCCCCCAAACGCGCCGCACCGAGCGACTTCACGAAATCGAAGAATCCCTGCACCAGACATTGCCCCTTGGAATCAGGCGCGGGCGCGCCCGAGAGGCAAAATTTGCCCAGTTTATGGTTAGCGTCGGGTTAATTCATCGCCCGAGGACAAACGAAAACGCCGGCCAACGGGCCGGCGTTTCGCTATTGTCTCGACCGGTTGCTCAGGAGCGGTATTGCTGAATGCGGGTGGTGCGCAGCCCGGCAAGCCCGTGGCGGTCAATCGAATACTGCCACGACAGGAATTCCTCGACGGTGAGGGTGTAGCGGCCGCAAGCCTCTTCCAGCGACAGCAGACCGCCACGAACGGCGGCGACAACCTCCGCCTTGCGGCGGATCACCCAACGCTTGGTGCCCGGAGCGGGCAGGTCCGCGATCGTCAACGGACTGCCGTCAGGCCCGATCACGTACTTGACCCTCGGGCGGTGGGGTTCGTTCATCGGTTTACTCACACTCGACTGACAACACCGCAAAAACTACAGGCCGCGGCTTAAAATTTGCCTAAGCAGGCCGTGCGGAGACGCAAATCATTGGCCCGTTTTTACTAACCTTTTGGTTACGTATGGTGCCCGCCAGGGCGTCACAAGCAACCGGGTCAGGACGGGCGGACGACCCGCTTGATCTGATCTATTGTGTAGTCGCGGCCACCGATCGACAAGAGTGGCGGGTTTTTCGTCAGGTCGGCCGAATCCACCACGCCCTGAATTTCCGTAGACACCGCAACGCTTTGTCCGCTGGCGTCGACCGCCGTCGCGGTCAGCGTATAGGTTCCCGCCGGCCACTGCTTGCCGTCATTCCCGACGCCGTCCCAGGTGAAGGTCTGCTCGCCCGGGTTCATCGCGAAAGTGCCGCTGTAGGCGGTCTGGCCCGTGGAATCGGTGATGGTGATGGTGGTGCTCGACGGCTTGGCGACGTTGAGGACCCAGCTCGCGCCGGAATCGGTCGTGTTGGTGGTGGAGCCGTCGACCACCACGGTCTGGCCCACGTAGGTCAGGGCGACCGTCGCCTGCGCGCTCTGCTCGATCGAGATCAGCGTGTTCAGCTGATCGTTCGACTTCATTTGCTGCTCAACTTGCGCAAATTCAACAAGTTGCTGCGTGAACTGATTTGTATCGAGCGGGTCCAGCGGATCCTGATTCTGGAGTTGCGTCGTCAGCAGTTGCAGGAACGTCGTGAAGTTGCTGGCGATCATCTGATCGTCCGCAGGCGAGCTCGTCTGCTGCGTGGTCGAAGGGACCGTACTCGATGTGACGGGCAGGACGCTCATCGGATGATCTCCTCAGACCCTGATATCGAGGCCGGCGCGACTGCCGGCAAAGGTGCGATAGACGGGTGGCATGGTTTCCGTATTGAGGCTCTCGTCACTGACGACGAGACGCGCGCTGTCGTTGACTGGTATTGGTTGGTCGTTGCGGCCGAAGCCGTGGTCGCGCAATGAGAACTGCAGCCCGTTATTGGCAGTCCTGAGCCCGGCGTCCTGAAGGGCGCGCTCGAGGGTGGGGGCGTCGCGGCGCAGGAGGTCGAGCGTATCCTGACGTTCGGTCATAACGTGCGAGGTGATCTCGCCGTTGCGGTCGACGTCGAGCCGCACGTGGATGCGGCCGAGCTCGGGCGGATCGAGCCGGATCTCGAAGCGGTTCTTGCCGGCGAACGCCTTGCTGGCGATCTCGACGGCGATGCCGGCGACCGGCACGGCGACCGCCTGCGGCGCGGTGGCGGCTGCGGCGCGGTCGGTTGCGGCCGGCGCATTGGCCGGAGCGGCCTGCGACAGCACGGGCGGCTGCGGCATATCGGACGCGGCTCGCACCGCCGGCGCCGCCTCGGCCTGCGGCCGCGGATCGCGATGCGATGGGCCCGGCTTTGCAGCGTCGTCCGCGACGGGACGGGCGGCCGGCGCATTGGCCGGAGCGGTCTGACCTTGTATATTATTGATATTGCTTTGTTTTTTGTCTGACCCGGGGGCGGTCTTGTCCCCCGCGGCAGGCGCATCCACGGCGTCGGGCGCGATCGCCGCGGCCGCAATCTTATCGAGACCAGCGGTTTTTCCTGAGATAACAGAGCCTTCCGTGGTGGTATCCATAGGCGCGGTGCCGGCTTTGGCGACGGGGGCGGGGGCCGCTGCCGGGGTCGTGGTCGTAGCCGTGGCGCTGTCAGCCACTCCTGGAGGAACGGCAACCGCGACCGCCACCGGGCTCCCGACGTCCGGGACGGGCGTGTCGGCGCTGGCCGGGGCGCCGTCGGAGGCTTCCTTGGCTGCCTTGCCGTCCGCCGTCGTGCCCGGTTTGGCCGGCGACGTCTTGGAATCTGCTTTGAGACTCGCCTTGGAATCCAGCTTGGAATCCAGCTTGGAATCCCGCTTGGAATCCCCGCTGGGGTCCACTTTGGCCCGCGTTGAAGCGATATCGGCGGCCGCGGCGAGAGTCTCGGCCGCGGACTCCTCGCCCTCGGCCGGCACACCTGCACCGGCGGCGCCTGGCGCCGCCTGATCGGCATCAGGTAGGCGCGGAGCGGCAATGGTATTGGTTGGGGCCGTCGCGGCCTCATGCCCACCGGCCTTGCCTGAAAGGTCCTGGAGGCCGTCCGCGGGTGCAGTCGCTGCCGATGCGTCCTCGGCCAGGAGGACCGTCGCTGTCATTTTGCCGGAAGCCGGCTTGCCTTTGGCCGCCGCGACGGATGGCCCCGGCTGCGCCAGGGCCGGTTGCGGCTGGTCCGCGGTTTCGTCTGCTGAGGCGGTGTTGTCGAGCATGTCGGCGAACGGCGTCGGTCCTTGCGCATCGGCTTCGGCGCCGGATCTCGGAGCGGGCTTCGCTTCCGGGCGCGGCGCGCTGGCGGACAGAATCTCGGACGCAACGGACAACACGGCAGACACTCCTCGGGCGGATATCCAGCCATGCTTTTGCAAGCCTCGGGCCACATGGCTCCGTCAATAAGCAGCGTAGAGTCAATGACTTATGAGATCGCGCGGGTGGCGCGGCCGGCACTCCCCGCATGCCGGCCGGCAGATTTTGCCGGGCGGGACGGCGCGGGTCGTCGCATTGCGCCGCGGCGGCCGCTTCCTATAGTAATCCGGCATGCGCAACAGCCTCGATCTCGCCGGCCGCCCGCAGGACACCCGCGTCGTCGTGGCGATGTCTGGCGGCGTCGATTCCTCGGTCACCGCCGCGTTGCTCAAGGCGGAGGGCTACGACGTGGTCGGGGTCACGCTGCAGCTCTACGACCACGGCGCCGCGAGCCATCGCAAGGGCGCCTGCTGCGCCGGCCAGGGTATCTACGACGCGCGGCGAGTCGCGGAGCGCATCGGCATCCCGCATTACGTGCTCGATTACGAGAAGCGCTTCAAGGAAGCGGTGATCGACCGCTTCGCGCAGAGCTACATCGCCGGCGAGACGCCGGTGCCCTGCGTCGACTGCAACATGGCGATCAAGTTTCACGACCTGCTCGACACCGCGCGCGAGTTGGGCGCCAGCGTGCTCGCCACCGGCCACTATGTCGCCTCGCGCGCGCTGCCGGACGGCGGCCGCGCGCTCTATCGCGCCCGCGATGAGGATCGCGACCAGAGCTATTTCCTATTCGGCACCACGCGCGCGCAGCTCGACGTGCTGCGCTTCCCGCTCGGCGAGCGCAGCAAGGCGGAGACGCGCGAGCTGGCGCGCCGCTTCGGCCTCGCGGTCGCCGACAAGCACGACAGCCAGGACATCTGCTTCGTTCCGTCCGGCCACTATGCCGACATCATCGAGCGGCTGAAGCCCGGCGCGGCGGAAGCCGGCGAGATCGTCAATCTCGATGGCAAGGTGCTCGGCACCCATTCCGGCATCATTCATTTCACCGTCGGGCAGCGGCGCGGCCTCGGCCTCGCGACCGGCGAGCCGCTTTACGTGGTGCGGCTCGATCCGCAATCGCGCCGCGTCGTGGTCGGCCCGCGTGACGCCTTGCGCACGCGCCGCATCCTGCTGCGCGACGTCAACTGGATCGGCAACGGCGAGATCGAGGATGCGCTCGCCGGCGAGCGCCTCGACGTGTTCGTGAAGGTGCGCTCGACCCGTCCGCCGCAGCCGGCATGGCTGCGTTCCACGCGCGCCGGCTACGAGGTCGAACTGCTCGACGGCGAGCATGGCGTGTCGCCGGGCCAGGCCTGCGTCTTCTACGACGCGGCGGAGGGGCAGGCGCGCGTGCTCGGCGGCGGCTTCATCGTCAGCGCGATCTCGGCGGCGGAGCATCGGCCGCGCCGCGAGGATATCGCCGTCCGCGCATAGCGCATGATCCACTTGCAAAGAATCAACGTCGTCATGGCCGGGCTTGTCCCGGCCATCTCGCTTAGGCTGGCACTGTGCATCCCCAAGCGGGATGCCCGGCACAAGGCCGGGCATGACAGCATTGAATTTGTTCGTTCTAATTCCGGCCAGACTCTCAGGATGACGGTTCGAGGTGGTTCGATTTAATCCGATGAATCAAATTCTAACCCGATGACCGTTTTCGATCGCGACAGCATCGCGCGCGCCTATGATCGCTGGGCGCCGGTTTACGACCTTGTGTTCGGCAAGGTATTTGCGCGCGGGCGGGACGCGGCGATCGCCGCGGCCGAGCAGGTCGGCGGCCGCATTCTCGAGGTCGGCGTCGGCACCGGCCTCTCGCTGCCGCAATATGCCCGCAGCACCCGGCTGACCGGCATCGACATTTCGGAGCCGATGCTGCGCAAGGCGGAGGCACGGGTGAGGGCGCTCAATCTCGACAACGTCGAGGCGCTGTCGGTCATGGACGCGGCAAGGCTCGCTTTCCCCGATGCGTCGTTCGACGCCGTGGTGGCGCAATATGTCATCACAGCCGTGCCCGATCCCGATGCGACGCTCGACGAGTTCGCGCGCGTAGTGCGGCCGGGCGGCGAGATCATCCTGGTCAACCACATCGGCGCCGAGCGCGGGCCGCGCGCGATGGTCGAGGCTGGCTTTGCGCCGCTGGCGCGCCGGCTCGGCTGGCGGCCGGAATTCCGCTTCGCGCGGCTCGCCGACTGGGCGGCGCGGCACGGCGGTGTGCGGCTGATCGAGCGCCGGCCGATGCCGCCGCTCGGACATTTCTCGCTGATCCGGTTCGAGCGTCTGGGATCGTGAGAGGCTGGCCGAAAACAACGCGGAATTTTCGGGCGCGTGTACCGGATGCGGCGCAGCGTGAAAGCGAAAGCGATTGCGGTCGTCACCTATCCTGAGAGGGGAGCGCGGATCGCCAACGGATCCGCGCAGCCGGATCGGCGCTTCGGGCCCTCCGGGCGCGCGGCCCGATGACAGGCTCAGCGATCCGGGTGGTTCTTGAGCGCCAGATGAAGGCTTGACCGCCACCCGACCTCTCCCTTGCAGGGGGAGGGAGCGAGGGCTGCGACGCCTTGATCACTTTCAACCGACCATGCTCCAGACTTTGAGACGAGGAACCCGCATGGTCGGTTGCGGGTTGTCATTCCATGAGAGTTCCGATCGCACTCATGATCGCGGCATTGTTGCCGGCCGCCGCTTTGGCGCAGGCTCCGGTCAAGCCGCCGGCCAACGACACCGACAAGCCGGCGGCAGAGGGGAAGCCAAGTCCGGATGCCTGCGCGCAAGGTCACGCGACCGTGGGCTCCGGCAACGAGGTGGTCACGCCGAACGTCGACAAGAACAAGAGCCTCAGCGATCATCTCGCGCAGTCGGGCGGGGTGATCTGTCCGCCGCCGGCGGTCGATCCGCAGATCAAGGCGCCGACGCCGCAGGGTGGCCGGATGCCGGTGATCCCGCCGCCCGGCACGCCCGGCGGCGATCAGAACGTGCAGCCCAAGTAGGGCGTCCGTCGGGCGCGCTAAAATTCATGGGCGGCTGGGCCAAGCCCGGCCGCCGCGTAAGCAATTTCCGCGAATTTTCGCTGGCGATGCGCTTGAACATATGATTTAAGTCCCAACCTAATCCGTACCGCGCCAGTCCGAATTGGCCCGAGGCGCGGATAATTCGGCGATTGTAATGGGTTAGGTATGATCATTTTAAGCAAGCTGGCCGATTATGGCGTTATCGTCGCGACCCACATGGCGATGGCGCCGGAGCGCCAGGTGACCGCTGCGGCACTTGCCGCCGAGACACGTCTTCCCCGCGCCACCGTCGCGAAAGTCCTCAAGACCCTGGCGCATGCCGGCATCGTCACGGGCGCGCGTGGCGCTTCCGGCGGCTATCGCCTGGCACGGGCGGCGAACGAGATCGCGCTGACCGAGGTGATCGCCGCGATCGACGGCATGCTGGCGCCGACGCAATGCACCAGCCACACGCCCGAATGTTCACGCGCCGAGTTCTGCTCGACCAAGCCGCATTGGCAGCGCATCAATCGCGTGGTCGGCGCCGCGCTATCGGCCATCACGCTGGCGGAGCTGACGCCGTTCGGCGTGC
>CAZNTY010000330.1:0-4463 GCA_964576085.1 uncultured Undibacter sp.
CCGAGGTCGTCCTGAAGGAACTCCTGCACCTCGCGGCCGCGCTCGCCGACGAGGCCGATCACCGAGACGTCGGCGGCGACGTTCCTCGCCATCATCGACAGCAGCACCGACTTGCCGACGCCGGAGCCGGAGAAGATGCCCATGCGCTGGCCGCGGCAGACCGTGGTGAAGGTGTTGAGCGCGCGCACGCCAAGATCGAGCGGATCGCCGACACGGCGGCGCGCATGCGCCGGCGGCGGCGACGAGCGGAACGGATAGGGCGCCGGGCCGAACGGCAGCGGCCCCTGCCCGTCGATCGGCTCGCCGATCGCGTTGACGACGCGGCCGAGCCAGCCATCGGACGGCCGCACCGCGCCGGCGGCCTGGCTCACCACCGCGCGGCAGCCGCGCCGCACGCCATCGAGCGCCGCAAATGGCATCGCCAGCGCGTTGGCGCCGGAGAAGCCGACCACCTCGCAGGCAATGAAGCGTCCAGGCGCCGTCTCGACCGACACCCGCGAGCCAACCGACATCGCATGAATGGGTCCGGCAAGTTCCACCATCAGCCCGCGCACGCCGACGACGCGGCCGTAAACCTCGATGCCGTCGAGATCGTTGATCTGCTCGGCGAGCGCCTTCATCGCCCGCTCCGGCCAAGTGAGGAGGCTCCCCTCGCTGTCATTCCGGGGCGCGAGCGCAGCGAGCGAACCCGGAATCCAGACGCGACGCGATGCGATGCTGGATTCCGGGTCCGGCGCTGCGCGCCGTCCCGGAATGACCGGTAAGGAGACCTTAGGCTTACCGCCAAACGATCGCCTTTAACCTCGTGTTTACCCGCGTCGTTAATCATTGCGTCACCGTTGATGGGAACCGGGACCGTGAATCGACGCAGAACGCGGAGAGCGAGTCCTGGGAGTCGGTTAGGACCGACTCTTAACGCAGAGCATGAAGCCGGACGTGGCCAAAAAACCACTCTCGACCAGTATCTTACGCCGATTCGGGTGTCTACGCCTACGTCGTGCTTGCGGACGAGAATCAGGTTTTGTTAACCATGTCGGCATAGTGTCGAATCGTTCTGTCCCGAAAGCGTTTTTTGATTTTTGCCGCCGTAGCGGCGCTGATCTGAAGCCGAACGCGGCGAAAAGGGGACTGGCATGCGCGTATTGCTAATCGAAGACGACAGCGCGACGGCACAGTCGATCGAGCTGATGCTCAAATCCGAGGCTTTCAACGTCTATACGACGGACCTTGGCGAAGAAGGCGTCGACCTGGGCAAACTGTATGACTACGACATCATCCTGCTCGACCTCAATCTCCCGGACATGTCCGGTTTCGAGGTTCTGCGCTCGCTGCGGGTCTCAAAGGTTAAAACCCCGATCCTGATCCTGTCCGGCCTCGCCGGCATCGAGGACAAGGTGAAGGGGCTCGGCTTCGGCGCCGACGATTACATGACCAAGCCGTTCCACAAGGACGAGCTGATCGCGCGCATCCATGCCATCGTGCGCCGCTCCAAGGGCCACGCCCAGTCGGTCATCAACACCGGCGACCTCGTCGTCAATCTCGACACCAAGACGGTCGAGGTCGGCGGCCAGCGCGTGCACCTGACCGGCAAGGAATACCAGATGCTCGAGCTGCTTTCGCTGCGCAAAGGGACCACGCTCACCAAGGAGATGTTCCTCAACCATCTCTACGGCGGCATGGACGAGCCGGAGCTCAAGATCATCGACGTCTTCATCTGCAAGCTGCGCAAGAAGCTCGCCAACGCCTCGAGCGGCAAGAACTACATCGAGACGGTATGGGGCCGCGGCTACGTGCTGCGCGAGCCGAGCGAGAGCGACGAACGGATTCCCGCTTAAGACCGTCACCCTGAGGTGCGAGCGGCGAAGCCGCGAGCCTCGAAGGGCGACGGCCAGTTTCCGGAAGGGCGTAGCGTAGCCTGCGCCCTTTTTTCTTTAGCACCCGCGTGACGACGCCGAGCGAATAGAGGCCATTCGTTTCCCCTGCGTTGCGTCCCGCGTACATCTTGAGCCTCCCGGGGCTGTCCGGGACTCTTCCTCCCAACTCAAACCCCGGCTCACGCCGGGGTTTTTTGCCGATGGTCGACGCTATTGCCGGTTGAACCGGAACGCGTTCATGATCGCCTGGGTACGGGAGTAGTTCGGCGTCGGCGGCCGCACATCAACCGGCGCACAGGACACCGTCTTTTCATCGCCGAGCGTGCCGGTGACGTTATCAAAACGATAATGCACGCAGGTCTCGCCATGATCGGGCACCTGCACCTGACCGATGCGCACGGTGGACGGACCCTCCCGCACGGCAGGAGCAACCTGCACCGGCTGCGGCGCCGCACCGCCCGTCCCGTACGAGGCACGATGGATGGCGAAGCCGAGCACGCCGGCCATCACGCAGCCGCAGGCGACGACTATCTTGACCTGCAAAACATGGGCATGTGAGCGCGCGATCGCCGCCGCTTCTCGCTGGCGCGACAGCTTCTCGGTGCTGCTTACTGCGGCCAAGGTCATGGCTGCATTATCCTCACGCCGGCTTACGCAGCCGTGACCGCGGGCGCGCCAAATGCCGACAAATTGTCGGAAAACTTGTCACTGTCGATTTTAGGTTATCGCGGCGTTAATGGCGGGACGCCTGTCAGCCTGCAGCCGCGAATTGCAGCACTTTCGCGGGCCCGGGCGTCGGTGCGTAAACCCCGCGATGCGCTGCCATCGGCTTGAAGGCACCCGTCAGGCCGACCACGGTTTCGGCCGCGCCCAGCATCAGGTATCCGTCGCGGGCCATGACGCGGGCGAGACGGTCGAGCACGGCCGCCTTGGTTGGCTGGTCGAAATAGATCAGCACGTTGCGGCAGAACACGATGTCGAAGATGCCGAAGCCGGAGAAATCGCCGAGCAGGTTGAACGGCCGATAGGTCACCATGCCGCGGATGTCCGGCGCGATCTGCCACATCTCCCCGGCCTGCGTGAAGTATTTGACCAGCAGCTGGATCGGCAGGCCGCGTTGCACCTCGAACTGGCTGTAGAGGCCGGCCTTGGCCTTCTCGAGCGCGGCGGTGGAGATATCGGTGCCGAGGATGTCGATGCGCCATCCGCTCAGCGCCGGGCCCATGTCCTTGAGCGCCATCGCCAGCGAATACGGCTCCTGCCCGGTCGCGGCGGCGCAGCACCAGATCCGGATCCGGCGCTCGGCGGGGCGCGAGGCAAGCAAAGCCGGAATCATCAGGTCGCGGAAATGCTCGAACGGCAGCTTGTCGCGGAAGAAGAACGATTCGTTGGTCGTCATGGCCTCGACCACGACCGATGACAGCGGCGCAGCCGGCGCGGATTTCAGCCTGGTCACCAGCTCGGCCAGGCTCGCAAGGCCTGCCTTGCGCACGACCGGCAGAAGCCGGCTTTCGACCAGATATTGCTTCTCCGACGACAGCACGAGGCCGGAGCGCTCACGCAGCAGGCCACGGATGTAATCGTAGTCCTGCGGGGTCATGCACGCTCTCCGGTAAACAGCCGCATCAGCGCTCTCGGAATCTCGGCGAGCGGCAGCACGGCCGATGACATGCCGGCCTGCGTGACCTGACCCGGCATGCCCCAAACCACGCTCGACGCTTCGTCCTGCGTCACGACAGCCCCGCCGGCGCCGACAATCGCCTTGGCGCCCTGCAGGCCGTCCGCGCCCATGCCGGTCAGCACCAGGCCGAGCACCCATTGACCCCAGACCGCCGCGGCCGATGCAAACATCGGATCGACCGCCGGCTTGCAGAAGTTCACAGGCGGGCCGTCGTCGAGCGCGATCACGGCGACGCCGTTGCGACGCGCCGCCCTCATGTGCTTGCCGCCCGGTGCGAGATAGATGGTGCCAGCGTTGATTTCCTCGCCGTCCTGCCCTTCGCGCGCCGGCCGGCCCGACACGCGGGCGAGATGTTCGGCAAGGATGGTGGTGAAGGTCGGCGGCATATGCTGCGTGATCAGCACCGGCGCACGGTCGATCAGGCTGCCGATGCTGCGCACCAGGCCCGTCAGCGCCTGCGGCCCGCCGGTCGAGGCACCGATCAGCAGGACGCGCGGCACGGTGCGCGGAAACGGCCGCAGGACATGGCGCGCCGTGCCGGGCACCAGCGGCGGCGATGCGATAGGCGGCAACCGCCCGGCCGGCGACTTCGCGGCCGGAGCGAGGCGCAGACGCTTGGCGCGGCGGCCGAGGTGCCGGATCTTCTCGATCAGCTCGCGGCGGAAGGCAGAGGCGGCGCTCACCGGCCCCTCGCCGCTGGTCGGCTTGGCGACGTAATCGGCCGCGCCGAGCGACAGCGCCTTCAGGCTGATTTCTGCGTTCCGGCGCGTCAGCGTCGAGGCCATGATGACCACGAGATCGCGCTTCTTCTTGAACAGAAGCGGCAGCGCGGTGAGACCGTCGAGGTCCGGCATCTCGACGTCGAGGACCACGACGTCGGGCTCGGCGCGCTCGATCTCGTCGACGGC
>CAZNTY010000331.1:0-2620 GCA_964576085.1 uncultured Undibacter sp.
CACGATTGTCCGGAGTACGCGCTGATGGCGGAGACCAAGACGGAAGCGGCTGCCCAGGTACCGGTGACTGTGCTCACCGGCTATCTCGGTGCCGGCAAGACCACATTGCTGAACCGCATCCTGTCCGAGCCGCACGGGCAGAAATACGCCGTCATCGTCAACGAATTCGGCGAGATCGGCATCGACAACGACCTCGTGGTCAACAGCGACGAGGAAGTGTTCGAGATGAACAACGGCTGCATCTGCTGCACCGTGCGGGGCGACCTGGTGCGCATCATCAACGGGCTGATGCGGCGCAAGGGCAAGTTCGACGCCATCATCGTGGAAACCACCGGCCTCGCCGACCCGGCGCCGGTGGCGCAGACCTTCTTCATGGATGAGGAGGTTGGCGCCAAGACCCGGCTCGACGCCGTTGTGACGGTGGCGGACGCCAAATGGCTCAAGGACCGGCTCCAGGACGCGCCCGAGGCGAAGAACCAGATCGCGTTCGCCGACGTGATCCTCGTCAACAAGACCGATCTGGTCGGCAAGGACGAGCTTGCCGAGGTCGAGGCGCGCATCCGCGGCATCAATCCCTATGCCCGGCTGCACCGCACGCAGCGCGCCAGCCTTCCGCTCGACGAGGTGCTCGGCCGCAACGCGTTCGATCTCGATCGCATCCTCGATATCGAGCCGGATTTCCTGCACGACGAAGATCATGGCCACGGTCACGACCACGACCATCACCACCATCACGGCGACCACGACGGCCACGGTCATCACCATCATGGCGGCGGTCTCAAGCATTATCACGACGAAGAGATGCAGTCGGTGTCGTTGAAGACCGATAGGCCGCTCAGCCCCGACAAGTTCTTTCCGTGGATCCAGCAGCTGGTCGCGGAGGACGGCCCGAATATCCTGCGCTGCAAGGGCATCCTGAATTTCAAGGACGATCCCGACCGTTTCGTATTCCAGGGCGTGCACATGATCCTTGACGGCGATCATCAGCGGCCGTGGAAAGAGGGCGAGCATCGCGACAGCCGCATCGTCTTCATCGGACGCAAGTTGCCGGAGGAGAAGATCAGGAGCGGGTTCGAGAGCTGTGTTGCATAGCTCCGTCGTCATGCCCGGGCTTGACCCGGGCATCCATGATGCGCTCCTTCGCACAATGTCTTCACATTGTTCCACCAGTGATGCGCTGTCTCATGGATTGCCGGGTCAAGTCCGGCAATGACGACTGTGACTGACCTTCCTCCCAACATCCCCTCCGTCACCGATCGCGTGCGTCCGGTCGGCGCCGGCGCGCCGGTGGTCGGCGTGCATTTCATTGGCGCGACGCCGGTATTCGTGCTCGGCGAGGAAGCCTTGCTGGTCGCACCCGAGGACGGCGAGCGCCGCGTCACCGTGCATGGCGGTGCCATCCTCGCCAGCGTCAGCGACGGCCATCGCATCCTCACCGGCGGGGACGACGGCCGCGTGGTCGAAACCACCCTCAAAGGCGAGCCGGTCGAGATTGCGGCCGATCCGAAGCGGCGCTGGATCGACCAGCTTGCGCTCGCTCCCGACGGTTCGTTTGCCTTCTCGGCCGGCAGGACGGCCACCGTGCAGCCGCGCAAGGGCATGGCGCGCACGATGGAGGCCCCGTCCACCGTCGCCGGGCTTGCGTTCGCGCCCAAGGGTTTCCGGCTCGCAGTCGCGCACTACAACGGCGTATCGTTGTGGTTCCCGAATTCTCAGGCGGCGCCGGAAAAGCTCGAATGGAAGGGCTCGCACCTCGCGGTCGCGTTCAGCCCTGACGGCCGCTTCCTGGTCACGGCGATGCAGGAGCCGATGCTGCACGGCTGGCGGCTCGCCGACGGCAAGCATATGCGCATGTCCGGCTATTCGGCACGCGTGCGCTCGTTCGGTTGGGCGGCGGGCGGCCGCCATCTCGCGACCTCCGGCTCCGAGCAGCTCATCCTGTGGCCTTACGAGGGCAAGGATGGCCCGATGGGAAAGCCGCCGAGGCTGTTGGCGCCGATGAAGGCCAAGGTGACGACGGTCGCCTGCCATCCCGCCCAGCCGGTGGTGGCGGTCGGCTACGCCGACGGCATGGTGCTGCTGGTACGGGTGGAGGACGGCGCCGAAATTCTGGCCCGCGCGCCCAAAGGGGCGCCGGTCACGACACTCGGCTGGGATGCGGCCGGCGGCCAGCTCGGCTTTGGCTGCGAGGACGGCGAGGCGGGGGTGCTTTCCCTCTAACAGTTGTCATCACCGGGCATAGCCCGTCGAAGACGGGCGTGAACACCCTTACGTCCCGGTGATCCCGCTTAGACTGGCATTGTGCTCATCCAAGCGAGATGGCCGGGACAAGTTACGACCGGGCCGGCCTTCAGCCGGACCCGGTTGCCCGGCCATGACATTGATAGAAAATAGAAATAGTACGCCCGCCATGCCGACCAGACGCCGCGCCTCCGCGCTCCGTGAATTCCTCGCCAGCGAATCGACCGGCGGCGTCATCCTCATGGCCGCGGCGGCCGCCGCACTGGTGCTGGCAAATTCCGGCTTGTCCGCGCTCTATTTCTCGGCGCTTGAGACCAGGCTGGCGGGCCTCAGCGTGCTGCACTGGATCAACGACGCGCTGATGGCGGTGTTCTTCCTG
>CAZNTY010000332.1:0-3562 GCA_964576085.1 uncultured Undibacter sp.
TCGGTAATGCCGGTCATGGGGGCCAGAATCACCAAATTCGGCACCTTGACGGGGCCGATCGTCAACTTCGGGCTTCGTGTTACGAGGGTTTCCGCAGTCACGACCACATGCCCACTAATTAGGCGGATTGAAGTATTGCACAATTCAGAGGCATGGACAAGTGCTGCGCTGCAAAAAGCGGTGGGTGTGCGCACCGCAGAATAACGCGCTACACACCGAACTTACGATCGCTTACGAGGTGCTGAATGGCCGTTGTCGCTGCCGTTATCGTCGCTGCCGGGCGTGGCCGACGGGCGGGTGGCGCCGGGCCCAAGCAGTTCCGACCGGTGAACGGCGAGACCCCTCTACGCCGGGCGCTGACGGCCTTCGTCCGCCACCCCGAGATCGCGCTGGTCCAGCCAGTGATCCACCCCGACGATGAGGGGCCCTACCGCCGCGAAGCAGCGGGCCTCGATCTGCGGCCGCCAGTCCCCGGCGCCGAAACCCGGCAGGGCTCGGTGCGGGCCGGGCTCGATGCGCTTGCGGCCGACTCGCCCGATCTGGTGCTGATCCATGACGCTGCCCGCCCCTTCGTGTCGGCGGCGCTGATCGGCCGCGCGATCGGCGCGGCGCGGCGGTTTGGCGCGGCGGTTCCCGCCGTCAGGGTCAGCGACGCGGTGAAGCTGATCGACGGCACCGACGCAATCACCGGCACCGTTGACCGGAGCAGCGTCCGGCTGGCGCAAACTCCGCAGGCCTTCGCCTTCGCGCGGCTCCATGACGCGCACCGCAAAGCGGCGGCCGCCGGCCGAGACGATTTCCCCGACGACGCTGAGCTCGCGCAGTGGGCCGGCATGACAGTCAGCGTGTTCGAGGGTGAGGCCGGCAACATCAAGCTGACCACGCCGGACGATTTTGCCCGCGCCGAGGCGATGATGCGAGATGCGCTCGGCGACGTGCGCACCGGCAGCGGCATCGACGTGCATGCCTTCGGCCCGGGCGATCATGTCACGCTTGGCGGCGTGCGGATTCCGCATGATCGCGGCCTGTCGGGCCATTCTGACGCCGATGTCGTCCTGCACGCGGTGGTCGACGCCATTCTCGGCGTGCTGGCCGAAGGCGATATCGGCGTCCATTTTCCGCCGAGCGATTCGCGGTGGAAAGGCGCGTCCTCCGACCGCTTCGTCACATTCGCGGTCGAACGCCTCGCCGCCCGCGGCGGGCAGATCACGCATCTCGACATCAACGTGGTCTGCGAAAGCCCGCGCATCGGTCCGCATCGCGACGCCATGCGCGCGACGATCGCCCGGCTCTGCCGCATCAGCATCGAGCGTGTCGCCATCAAGGCAACCACCAGCGAGGGTTTGGGGTTTACCGGTCGTGGCGAAGGCATCGCAGCCTTCGCCACTGTCACGGCGCGCCTGCCCTGGAGCACAGCGAATGCTGGATGACGATATCGTCGAAGCGGCCAAAAACCTGCTCGCCATCTGCAAGCGCAAGAACCTGCTGGTGGCGACCGCAGAATCCTGCACCGCTGGCCTCGTCGCCGGCACCCTGACGGAAATTCCTGGCGTCTCCAGCATCCTCGATCGCGGCTACATCACTTATTCCAACGAGGCCAAGCACGAGATGCTCGGTGTGCCACGCGACATTCTCGACAAGCACGGCGCGGTCAGCCCGCAGACCGCCGAGGCGATGGTGCGCGGCGTGCTCGGCCGTTCGCGCGTGCATCTCGCCGTCTCAGTGACCGGCATTGCCGGGCCGGACGGCGGCAGCGCGGAGAAGCCGGTCGGGCTGGTGTTTTTCGCTGCCGCGACGCGCAGCGGTAAGATCATCACGGCCGAGCAACGCTACGGCACAATCGGGCGCGATCAGGTGCGCAAGCAATCGGTCCTTCAGGCGTTCAAGATGCTGCACGAGCTTGCCGAGGGCGAAGACAGCAATCCGCCGCGTCAAGCGGTTTAGGCCCGGCCGAGATCGTCGGGCTCGGCCGGTGCGCGGCGCGGAAACGCGGCGAACGTGCCGATCAGCGCGACGCCGCAGCCGATCAGCATGTCCTCGAGCCGCTCGAGGAACAGTTCGTGCAGCACCTTCGTATCTTCAGCCGCGAGATCGTAGGCCAGCAGCACCAGCAGCGCGATCAGCGCCGTGTGCAGCCAGTAGCGGTGCTGGAGATGGTGCGGAATGAGCGGCGCGAGAACAAGAATAGCCACTGAGATCATCAGAGGTGACTGCGTGATGGAAGCGACCGCGAACGCCGCGGCAACGCCTACCGCCGTGCCGACGGTGCGCTCGACGATTCGGACGTAGCTCGCGCGCGAGTCCGGCTGCATGACGACCAGCGCGGTAACGACCACCCACAGAGCCCGTCCCGGATCGATTGCGAGGCCGACCCACAGGCTCGCGGTCGAGGCCGCCGCATAGGCAACCGCAAACCGGATCCAGTTGTGCTCGGGGCGGCGCGGCACGCCGCCGCGCAGATGCGGCAGCGGCCCGCACAGCAGATGATCGATGGCGCGGGCGGGCGCGGCCGTGAGGAACGCGGCCGCAACCCCCCAGAGCTGGAGGATCTCGATTGTCGGAGCGCCGCTGGTGACGACCAGCGCCATCGAGAAGAACCGGGCGCCGAGCGCGGGCGCCTTGCCCACACCGAGAAAGGCGCCGCTGGCGAACGTGCCGGCACTGAAGAGCAGCCAGACCGGCCATGGAAATCCGCGCAGGATCAGCCCGGCCCCGCCGCCAACGGCGATCGCGGCCGCGACAACCAGCAGGATCGTATAGCGCGCGCGGAGCGGTCCCTCCTGGTCCGCGAACGAGAACAGCAGGCCCGACACGCAGCCGAGCAACGCGGCCGCCGGGCTGTGAAGGAGCATGCCGACGATGAAAGGCGTCCCGATATCGGCCAGAAACAACAGCGCGCGTCGCAGCGTCACGGTCGGAATGCGCGGCAGATTGCGCATCGGTCAGGCCACGGTCCGTCCATAAATCTGGTCGGCGCGTTTCTCGAACGCCTGCGCAAAGCGGCGAAAAGCCGCATCGAACATCGCACCCATCAGCATCGCCAGCATCCGGCTTCTGAACTCGTAGTCGATGAAAAATTCGACATCGCAGGCCCGCGGACCGGCCGGACGGAACAGCCAGCGGTTCTCCATTCGGCTGAACGGACCGCTGAGATACTCGACGAGGATGGTCAGGTTCGGCTTATCGAGCGTGACGCGGCTGGTGAAGGTCTCGCGGATCAGCTTGTAGGCGACCGTCATGTCCGCCACCACGACCTCGACACCTTCGCCTTTCGATGTCCGGCTTTTGACGCGCAGCGCCTGGCAGAGCGGAACAAATTGCGGATATTTCTCGATGTCGGCGACGAGGTCGAACATCTGCGCGGCGTCGTGCGAGACACGGCGTTTGGTTGAAAAGCTCGGCACCTTATCCCTCCCCGCTTGCGGGGAGGGTGGCGTCCGAAGGACGCCGGGTGGGGTGCGCACGCGGTCGAGATCCAGCCCCACCCGGGCGCGCGCCATGCTCGCGGCCCCCCACCCCCGACGGGGGAGGGATAAGTAAGCCGCAGGGCCTTGGGGGGGGG
>CAZNTY010000333.1:0-2654 GCA_964576085.1 uncultured Undibacter sp.
CTGCCGGTTGGGCTACCAGAGCGCTGGCCCGCGTATCGCGGGCGTCTTCAGTGGAGAAGGAGGGAGTTGAACCCACATCTCCTGGGTGCAAACCAGGCGTCCTGCCGGATTGGACGACATCCCCAGCAAACGTTGCGAGAAGGATTCGAACCTTCAACCGCGGCCTTCGGAGGGCCGTGCTCGTCCGATCGAGCTGTCGCAACTTGAACTAGTGGTTGGTGGTTAGTGGTTGGTGGTTAGAGAAGACAGATACTGCGTGCACTGTCTGCTCTAACCACTAACCACCAACCACTGACCACTTCCGATGGTCCAGGTGGGATTCGAACCCACACTTCGCCGCTTCTGAGGCGGCGGCCTCTGCCGGGTTGGGCTACTGAACCGGATTTGTTTGTTTGTTGTTGGGTGACTCACAACAAACAACAGATCACAAACAACAAACCAATTTATGCACCGAGCAGGACTCGAACCTGCAACTCTCCGGTTAAAAGCCGGATGCTCTGCCTTTGAGCTACCGGTGCTCACCGCGACGGGCGCGGGGAATGCACCGGGAGGGATTCGAACCCTCAGCCGACTCTTTAGAAGAGAGTTGCTCTGATTCCGTTGAGCTACCGGTGCGCGATCATTTTCGGCACCGTTTTCTCCTGCAACGATCCATAGTTACACCTCATTTCATCTCACACTATGCATCCGGCAGGAATCGAACCTGCAACCTTCCGGTTAAGAGCCGGCGGCTCTGCCTGTTGAGCTACGAATGCAATAATTATCGTAGATACAACCATCTACGACGACAGCGCACCGGGAAGGATTCGAACCTTCAACCACCGGCTTCGTAGACCGGGGCTCATCCATTTGAGCTACCGATGCGAGGGAAAGGTGAAATCGTGGGGTGTGGGGAGTGAAGGGGTGACGGCGTCGGAATCTACTCCGTCACACATTCACTCCTCACTCCCTCACCTCCTTTTCATCCTCCATCCTTCCCTTCATCCTTTCTTCCACTGCGCCGTGAAGGCATCGAACCTTCGACCTCTCGCTTATCAAGCGAGCGCTCTGCCGCTGAGCTAACAGCGCGACGTTCATTCGCCAGGCCGGACTTGAACCGGCAACCTCCGCTGTGTGAGAGCGGCGCTCTAAGCCATTGAGCTACAGGCGCATACGCTCGATCGGCGCGAACCAAGAGTGGGCCGGCGTGGAATCGAACCACGGACCATCTGCATGTCGTGCGCCAACTGGCGCCACTGAGCTGCAGGCCCAATCGCCGCAGGCGCAATTGCTTACGCCTGCTTCTTCCCGGGTTTATGATGAAACTGGTGTTTCGTCGCCGGGAAGAACTCCCGGCCACGTCAAGGCAGGGAGTTATGAGCGCGCGTACCCGTCATTCAGGGACGTACCCCTTGGGCACATCCATTCATGACGACTTAGAAACTGTTTCGCGACTCTTAACATTGACGAACCTTTCGTGAGCTCTTCTTCGGCTATAACGGCCGAGTAGATGAAGTATTCCCAACTAATTCGAAAAAAGCAAGCGAAAAATCTTCCCGCGCCGGAATTGTGGAGTCTTGATCAACCGAATCGAAGCCAGAGTATGCAAGTATAGAGAGTTACAGCGCGGACAAAAAAGGTAATGAGTGATGAGCGAAACCAATGTTCACTCATCACTCATCTCTCATCACTCATCTCTTCACAGGAACAGCTGGAACTGCCCGCGGAAGACGAATTCCGCTTCGCCGTTGTTGACCAGCACATCCGTGCCGGTGATGTTGGAAGGCGCGCCCTCCGGGAGATACATCAGATCGAAGGTGAATTTCGCGCGATGCAGCGCATTGCCGTCTTCGCCGAGGTAGTAATTCACCCCGACGGTGAATTCGTTGAACGTTGTTTCACCACTGACATAATCGCCGTCGAGCGAGACCACATCGTAGCGTCCGAAAATTTCCCACGCCGGCCTGATGAGATAACCCGCCTGCACGAGGCCGCCCCAGTCCCAGCGATGGTTTGAATCGTTCTCAGTGCAAACGCCGTTCAGGGCGCCGTAAACGTTCCATCCATTGACGTTTTCATATTGAGCATCAGCCGTGGAGCGGATGATGTTGGTGTCGCCGTCCTGGGTCCAATCGTATCCGCCGCCGACGACGAGCAGGTTCTCTTTGTTACCCTTGGCGGTGAAGTCCTTGTAGTTGGCCCAATCTCCGAAGAACTTGTATTCGATGCGTGCGCCGGTGCCGAAATTGGCGCTATAGACAGGAGGATCGCTTGGGGTGGCGCCGGGCTGAACATCGCGGAAATCGGTGTTCTTCGAATTGGCGCCATCGTGAAGCATCACCTCGACGCGCAGCGCATCATCCTTGGTCCCTCCATAGATCAGCGAAACGCCCTGCACGCGGTCCACCTGCGAACCCGCGAGTAGCGCATCGACCGAGGACCGCTCGACAGCGAGTTGTGCGGAGTCAAGCACATCCCCTTCGTGGAACCACGACTCGCGGAACTGCCCGCCCTTGATCGCCCACTGGGGCGCAAAGCGGTACTGCACAAACGCATCGAGCAGTGACGTGCTTCCGCCATTTCGATTGACATCGAACACGAAGGTGTACGTCAGATCAGGGCTAAGGAAGTTTCCATCAAACCGCGGTCGCAGCCGGCGGACCTCAAAGCCGGTC
>CAZNTY010000334.1:0-6263 GCA_964576085.1 uncultured Undibacter sp.
CAGCACCAGGATCTCGTGCTTCTTGGCGAAAGCGACGAGGTCCTTGTAGAAGTCGATCGAGGCCACATAGGCGGTCGGGTTGGCCGGATAGCAGACCACGACCGCGATCGGCTTCGGGATCGAGTGGTTGATGGCGCGCTCGAGCGCCGGGAAGAACGCCGGCGTGGGCTCCGACGGCACCGAGCGCAGCACGCCGCCCGCCATCAGGAAGCCGAAGGCGTGGATCGGGTAGCTCGGGTCGGGCACCAGCACGACGTCGCCCGGCGCGGTGATCGCCTGCGCGACGTTGGCGAAGCCCTCCTTGGAGCCGAGCGTGGCGACGACCTGCGTGTCGGGGTTGAGCTTCACGCCGAAACGGCGCGCGGAGTAGGCGGCCTGCGCCTTGCGCAGCCCGGGGATGCCGCGGGAGGCCGAGTAGCGGTCGGTGCGCGGCTTGCCGAGCGTCTCCTTCATCTTCTCGACGACGTGCGCGGGCGCCGGCAGGTCCGGGTTGCCCATGCCGAGGTCGATGATGTCGGCACCCTGATTGCGCGCGCGGGCCTTGGCCCGGTTCACTTCCTCGAACACATAAGGCGGCAATCGGCGGATACGGTAAAACTCTTCCATCGCTCGGTTCCTGGTCGGCCTCTCGGATGCCCCCTGCTTTCGGCCCGCCGCTTTTAGCACGCGGGCGTTAACACGCTATCGCCTCACTGCGGCGCCGGTTCGGGCTTGGTGGTTGGCTTGGCTGGCTTGATGGCTGGCCTGGCGGCGGCCTTGGCCTTTGCCGCGGCGGCGGCGTTGGCGGCATTGGCATCCTCGGCGCGCCTGACGGCGCCGGGATCCTGCAGCTTTCCCTGGCGCGCCCGCGCCGCGGCAAGGTCCTTTTCGAGCTTCAGCTGCTCGGCTTCGTTCAGGGCCGGCTCCGGGCGCGGCGGCGGCAGGTCATGGACCGCCGGGGTCGGCGCGACGACCTGCGGCCGCGCCGGGGCATCCGCCGGCAGGCCGCCGAGGCTCGGCGGAATCTGCTCGCCCACCTGCGCGCAGCCGCCGGCGCACAGCAGCGCAGCCGCCATCAGGGCCGACCGGCGATTTCGACGCATCGACGAATCCATTGCAATCTCAATGAATTATAGCATCAGTCGGCTATCGGGCTAATGTGTTGAAAGCAAGATCGGGCAAACCGCTAACGCTGCGGTCAATCGCGCCTTGCAGGTTCATCGAAGCCGGGCCATGTCTGACGAGGGATCGACAGGACACGCATGGACAAGCCGCCCCAGCAGCCGCCGACGGTCAGCGCCGCGGACGTCGAAGCCTTCGCGCGCAATCTGGCGCGGCTGGTCGAGGAAGGCGGCAAGGCGCTCGCCGCCTACATCGCGCCGCGCGAGGAAGGCAAGATCAAGCCGGAATTCGCCGACGAGATCACCGACGCGGCCAAGAGCATCGGTCAGGTGGCCGAATACTGGCTGTCCGATCCCAAGCGCGCCTTCGAGCTGCAGACGAGCCTCGGCCGCGCCTATCTCGACCTGTGGGCCGGCGCCGTGCACCGCATGGCCGGCGAGACCTACCGGCCGTCGGCTGAACCCGCGCCAGCCGACAAGCGCTTCGCCGATCCGGCCTGGTCGAACAACCAGTTCTTCGATTTTCTCAAGCAGGCCTACCTGCTCACCGCCAACTGGGCCGACCGGCTGGTGAAAGGCGCCGCCGAGGTCGATCCGCACACCCGGCAGAAGGCGGAGTTCTACGTCAAGCAGATCATGAACGCGCTCGCGCCGTCGAACTTCGTCCTGACCAATCCTGAACTGCTGCGCGAGACGGTCTCGAGCCACGGCGAGAACCTGGTGCGCGGCATGCACATGCTGAGCGAGGACATCAAGGCCGGCAAAGGCCAGCTGAAGATCCGCCAGTCCGACGCCTCGAAGTTCGAGGTCGGAGTCAATCTCGCGACCACGCCGGGCAAGGTGATCTTCCAGAACGATCTGATGCAGCTCATCCAGTACGCGCCGACGACCGCCAAGGTGCTGAAAGTCCCGCTGCTGATCGTGCCGCCGTGGATCAACAAGTTCTACGTGCTCGATCTCACGCCGGACAAGTCGTTCATCAAGTGGTGCGTCGACCAGGGCCTCACCGTCTTCGTCATCTCGTGGGTCAATCCGGATGCGCGGCACGCCAACAAGGGCTTCGAGGATTACATGCGCGAGGGTCCCCTCGCCGCGCTCGAGGTCATCAAGGCCGTCACCGGCGAGTCCAAGATCCACGCCATCGGCTATTGCGTCGGCGGCACGCTGCTCGCCATTGCGCTCGCCTATCTCGCCGCCAGGGAGGGCTCCAAGAGCAAGAACCCGGTGCTGAGCGCGACCTTCTTCGCCGCCCAGGTCGACTTCAAATATGCCGGCGACCTTCTGGTGTTCGTCGACGAGGAGCAGATCGCCGCGCTCGAGAAACACATGAAGGAAAAGGGCTATCTCGAGGCCGACAGCATGGCGAACGCGTTCAACATGCTGCGCTCGAACGACCTGATCTGGCCCTATGTCGTCAACAATTACATGCGCGGCAAAAAGCCCTTGCCGTTCGACATTCTCTACTGGAATTCCGACGCCACCCGCATGCCGGCGGCCAACCACTCCTTCTACCTGCGCAACTGCTACCTCAACAACACCCTGAGCCAGGGCAAGATGACGATCGGCGGCGTCAAGCTCGACCTGCGCAAGATCAAGGTGCCGGTCTACAACCTGGCGACGCGCGAGGACCACATCGCGCCGGCGAAATCGGTGTTGGAGGGCTCGCATTATTTCGGCGGGCCGGTGCGCTTCGTGCTGGCCGGCTCGGGCCATATCGCCGGGGTCATCAACCCGCCGGGCAAGGTCAAGTATCAATACTGGAGCAGCGACAAAAAGCTCGGCCGCGACCTCGACCAATGGCTCGCCGGCGCGACGCAGCACCCCGGCTCGTGGTGGCCGGACTGGCTGGACTGGCTTAAAAGTCACGGCAAGACGATGGTGCCGGCCCGCAAGATCGGCGGCGGCAGGTCCAAATCCAAGGCCAAGGGCAAGGCCAAGTATCTGCCGATCGAGGACGCGCCGGGCTCCTACGTCAAAGTCAAAAGCTGAAGCCGGGAGGCACGCATATGACCAGGGAACTGCTGTGGCTCACGCTGACCGTCATCCTGACCGGGCTGTTGTGGGTGCCCTACATTCTCGACCGCATCATGGTGCGCGGCCTGATGGGCACGATGGCCAACCCGTCGCGCCAGGACAAGCCGCAATCAGGCTGGGCGCAGCGGCTCTATTTCGCGCACACCAACGCGGTCGAGAACCTGATGATCTTCGCGCCGCTGGTGCTGATCCTCGACGCGATCGGCCATTCGACCACCGCGACGGCGATTGCCTGCGCGGTCTATTTTTGGGCGCGGCTCGCGCATGTCATCGTCTACACGCTGGGGCTGCCGGTATTCCGCACGCTCGCCTTCGCCGTCGGCTTCGTCTGCCAGGTGACGCTGGCGCTGGCGGTATTCGGCTGGGCCTAGCGTCAGGGCCGTCGGCCAAGGTCGGTCGCGACCATGACCATCATCATTACCGCCTTCGAACGTTCTCCCGACGGCGGCAAAGGATTGGCGCGTGACACGCGCGTTCGCTGGGCCCTTGAAGAAGTAGGCTGCCCCTACACAGTTCGCCCTGTCTCGTTCCGCGCGATGAAGGAGCCGGCGCATCTCGCGCTTCATCCGTTCGGCCAGATTCCAACCTATGAAGAAGGCGACCTCGTCCTGTTCGAGACGGGGTCGATCGTCCTCCATATCGCCGAGCGCCATTCTGGCCAATCTGCCAGCCTGCTGCCGGACGACGCCGATGCACGGGCCCGCGCGATCACATGGATGTTTGCCGCACTCAATACCGTGGAGCCGCCGATCCTTGAACTCGTGACCGCCAAGCTTCTGGAGCGCGACAAGCCCTGGAGCGAGGCGCGCCTGCCCCTGGTCCAGGATCGGGTCCGCGGCCGGTTGACGCAACTGTCCGCTCGGCTTGGCGGGGCCGACTGGCTCGATGGCGGATTTAGCGCGGGCGACCTGATGATGGTGTCGGTGCTGCTCAGGCTGCGACCGTCAGGCATTCTCGACGAATATCCGAATCTCGCCGCCTATGTCGCCCGCGGCGAAGCGCGGCCTGCCTACAAGCGGGCCTTCGACGCTCAACTCGCGTTCAATACCGGCAAGCCTGCTCAGGGAAACAGCGCGACCTGGTAGCCTCGTCATTCCGGGACGCACCGTTAGGCGCGGGCCCGGAATCCAGAGGCCGCAAGCACTCTGCCAAATGACTCCTGGATTCCGGGTTCGCCGCTTCGCGGCGCCCCGTAATGACAGAACAGATCACGGAAACAGCGCGACCTGTTCGAGGCCCATCGTTTCGGGGAAGCCCAAAACCAGATTGGCGTTCTGGATCGCCTGGCCCGAGGCGCCCTTCACCAGGTTGTCGAGCGCCGAGATCACGATGGCGCGGCCCTCGATCCGGTCGTTGGCGACACCGATGAAGGTCATGTTGGAGCCGCGGATGTGCCGGGTCTGCGGCGTCTCGCCGAACGGCAGGACGTGCACGAACGGCTCCTTCTCGTAATACTTTAAAAGTATCGCATGAAGATCGGCCGGCGTACGGCCGCGCCGGCCCCGCACGTAGATGGTCGAGAGAATGCCGCGGTTCATCGGCACCAGGTGCGGCGTGAAGGTGACGACCACCGGCCGTCCGGCGGCGAGCGAAAATTCCTGGTCGAGCTCGGCCATGTGGCGGTGGCCGCCGACGCCGTAGGCGTGGAAGCCTTCCGACACCTCCGAGAACAGCATCGACTCCTTGGCCGACCGCCCCGCCCCGGTCATGCCGGACTTGGCGTCGATCACGATCTCGTCGAGGTCGATTGCCTTGGCCTCGATCAGCGGCACCAGCGGCAACTGCGCGCAGGTGGTGTAGCAGCCGGGATTGGTGACCAGCCGCGCCTTCTTGATGTCGCGTCGATGCACCTCGACGAGGCCGTAGACGGCTTCCTTCTGCAGCTCCGGCGCGTGGTGCTCGTGGCCGTACCATTTGGCGTAGGCCGCGGTGTCGCGCAGGCGGAAGTCCGCCGACAGGTCGACCACCTTGGTGTTTGGCGCCTTCGCCAACAGCTCCTTGAGCACCTTCTGCGTGGTGGCGTGCGGCAGCGCGCAGAACACCAGGTCTAGGCCGAGGCCGGCCCAGTCGAGGTCGTCGATCGCGACCAGCTTCGGCAGCGCATAAGGCGCGAACTGCGGGAACACCTCGCGCATCTCCTGCCCGGCTCGCCGCTCGGCGGTGAGCAGCGCGATCTCGGCGCGCGGGTGTCGCAACAGCAGCCGCACCAGGTCCGCGCCGGTATAGCCCGAGGCGCCGAGCACGCCGATTTTCGCCTTGGTCGCCATGATCACACCTTTTCGCCCTGCGCGGCCGTTGGCCGGCTGGCTCCGTATAGCAAATGCGGTCGCAGCGCGGCCATGCGCGCGGCGATGGCCTGTGCGGCGGCGTCGGGCTGCGCCGCCAGCGCGTTCGCCACCGCGACATTGTCGGCGTCAGACTTGTGCTGATTGAGCTTGAAGCTGCCTTCGACGGTCTCGACCTCCATCTCGATCATGACGATCGCCTTCGCGAGCCGATCGAGCCGCTCCGGCGGCAGCTTGTCGCTGGTCCACGGCGGCTTCGGCGCCAGCGGCTCCTCGAACCGCGCCGACAGCGCATCGAGATGTCCCCGCGTCTGGTCCGGCGGAACGACATGGACCGGGCCGCCGAGCTGCACGGTCTCATAAAGCCAGGTCGGCACCTGATGCTCGCTCGCATACCAGTCGGCCGACACGTAGGCGTCCGGCCCCGAGACCGAGATCAGCCACGGCGAACATTTCTGCGCCAGCGCGGCGAGCGGGTTGCCCTTCGCGACATGGAAGCTCACACGCGCGCTCTTGCCGTGCGTCTCGGTCAGCAGGAACGGCAGCGAGGCCGCGACCGGACGCCCGCCGTCGCAGGCGATCACCAGGCCGAAGCCGCGCGCGGCCGCGAACGCACAGGCGACTGCGGGATGAACCTTGAAGGGAGCAGGAACATACATCGTTGAAGACATGGCCGGTCTCCGGGGTTGAGCCGCCGGGGCCGCGTCACGTTTTCATCAGCTTGAAGCTTGCAATGAAGGTGCCGCGGAGTGTCCGGCGGCACGGTGAACGTCAAGCGCGCAAAAGCGCCCGTGCCGCGGTGATGCGGCGACGGCGGGCGGACGGGGCCTGGCTCTGCGTCTTC
>CAZNTY010000335.1:0-3792 GCA_964576085.1 uncultured Undibacter sp.
ATCGAGCGGATGTCCGGCCCGCCGGCGAGCTTCGTCAGCAGCAGGCCGAACGGGATCGAGCCGAGCAGGTAGCCGACAATGAAGGCGAGCGCGGCGGGGCCGGCTGGCATGTCAGTGCCGGTCGTAAACGGTGCGTCCGCCGACGATGGTACGGACCACGCGGCCGAGCATGCGCGCTTCGTCGAACGGCGTGTTCTTGCATTTCGATTTGAGCTCGGCCGGGTCAAGCACCCAGGGCTCATCGGCGTCGATCACGATCACGTCGGCCGGCGCGCCGTTCTTGAGCGTGCCCCCGGGCAGCCCGAGCAACTCGGCCGGCCGCGTCGAGGCGGCGCGCAGCAGCGCCATCAGCGGGAGCTCGCCGCTGTGCACCAGACGCAGACCGGCGCTCAGCATGGTCTCGAGCCCGATCGCGCCAGGCGCCGCTTCCGCGAAGGGCAGGCGCTTGGTCTCGACATCCTGCGGGTTATGATCCGACATCACCGCGTCGACGAGCCCCTCGGCGACCGCATCGACCAAGAGCTTGCGGTCCTCTTCGGCGCGCAGCGGCGGTGAAACCTTGAGGAACGTGCGGTACGGCCCAATGTCATTCTCATTGAGCGCGATGTGGTTGATCGAGGCCGCGGCGCTGACAGTGAGGCCAGCGTCCCTGGCGCGGCGCAGCACCTCGAGCGATTCTGCGCAGGTGATTGAGGCGGCGTGGTAGCGCCCGCCGGTCAGTGCGACCAGACGCAGGTCGCGCTCCAGCACGACGGTTTCCGCGGCCTTCGGAATACCGAGCAGGCCGAGCCGCGCGGCAAACTCGCCCTCGTTCATCACGCCGTCGCCGATCAGATCGGGGTCCTCGGTGTGATGCACGATCAACGCATCGAAATCGCCGGCATAGGTCAGCGCGCGGCGCAGCACCTGCGCGTTGGTGATGCTCCTGGCGCCGTCGGTGAAGGCGACCGCGCCAGCCGCCTTGAGCAGACCAATTTCGGTCATCTCCTCGCCGGCAAGTCCTTTGGTCAGTGCCGCCATCGGATGAACGTGGACGATCGCGGTGTCGCGCGCGCGCCGCAGCACGAAATCGACCGTCGCCGGATCGTCGATCGCCGGCGAGGTGTCTGGCTGGCAGATGATGGTGGTGACGCCGCCGGCCGCCGCCGCTTCGCTGGCGGTCGCCAGCGTTTCGCGGTGACCGGCGCCCGGTTCGCCGATGAAGGCGCGCATGTCGATCAGGCCGGGCGCGACCACCTTGCCCTTGCAGTCGTAAACTTCTGTGCCTTCCGGCACGCCGGCCGCGCCGATGCCGCGCTTGGTATCCTTGATCTGGCCGTCGGCGATCAGCAGGTCGCCGCGGATGTCGAGATCGCGCGACGGATCGATGATCCGGGCATTGGCAAGCAAAATCGGGCGACGGTCGGACAGCATCATCTTATCACGTCATTCCGGGACGGCGCACAGCGCCGGACCCGGAATCCAGATGGGTCGGCTGCGTGTTTCTGGATTCCGGGTTCGCGCCTTCGGCGCGCCCCGGAATGACGAGGAGGATTGTTACGCATTCGGCAAATTCCGTGACAGAGCTTCGAGCACCGCCATGCGCACCGCGACGCCCATCTCCACCTGCTCGCGGATCAGCGATTGCGCGCCGTCGGCGACGCTGGAATCGATCTCGACGCCACGGTTCATCGGACCCGGATGCATCACCAGCGCGTCGGGCTTGGCGTAGCGCAGCTTCTTCTCGTCGAGGCCATAGAAATGGAAATACTCCGACATCGACGGCACATAGGAGCCGTTCATGCGCTCCTTCTGCAGCCGCAGCATCATCACGATGTCGGCGTCGGCAAGCCCTTCGCGCATGTCGCGCGCGACCTCGACGCCCATGCGCTCGATGCCGACCGGCAAGAGCGTCGACGGCGCGACGACGCGCACCCGCGCGCCCATCGCGTTGAGCAGGATGATGTTCGAGCGCGCCACGCGCGAATGCAGGATGTCGCCGCAGATCGCGACCAGCAGGCCCTCGATGCGTCCTTTGTTGCGGCGGATGGTGAGGCCGTCGAGCAGCGCCTGGGTCGGGTGCTCATGCGCGCCGTCGCCGGCATTGATGACGGAGCAGCCGACCTTGTTGGCGAGCAGCTCGACCGCGCCGGAGGCATGATGACGCACCACGATCAGGTCCGGGTGCATGGCGTTGAGCGTGATCGCTGTATCGATCAGCGTCTCGCCCTTGCGCATCGAGGACGAACTGACCGACATGTTCATCACGTCGGCGCCGAGCCGCTTGCCGGCGAGCTCGAAGGACGATTGGGTTCGGGTCGAAACCTCGAAGAACAAGTTGATCTGGGTGCGGCCGCGCAGCGAGGTGCGCTTCTTCTCGATCTGGCGGTTGAGCTCGACGAATTCTTCGGAAAGGTCGAGAAGGCCGGTGATTTCCTCGGGGGAAAGCCCCTCGATCCCCAACAAATGGCGGCGATTGAGGACGAAGGACGATTGCGGCGCAATGGTCATTAAAGCCACTCCTATACGGACCGGACGGCGCGGCGGCAAGGGCGCGATGAGGCGGTGGATAAGGTTGCGCCCGTGCTACGGTTAACGGACACGCGCGAACCTGAGTCGCCGGAACCTCAGCGCATGGCCGACACGCACGAAGTCTTCAATCAGTCCCCGTCTTTTGTGGACGTCGATCTCTATGCCACCGACCTGCCGCTGCAGGAGGCGGTGGCGGCGAACGGGGGCAGCGCGCCGGCTGCGGTGCTCTCGGCCTTTGGCCGCCATTGGGGCAGCGCGGCAATGATGGAGCAGGGCCGTCTCGCCAACGACTGTCCACCGCGGCTGCGAACCTTTGACGCCAAGGGCCGACGGCTCGACATCGTCGAGTTTCATCCGGCCTATCACCGCTTCATGGCGGAAAGCATGAAGGCCGGCCTGCACGTGATGACGTGGCGCGCCGACGGCGCTCGCGCGTCGGCGCCGGCCGAGGTCGCGCGCGCTGCCCGTTATTACATGGTGGCGCAGATCGAGAACGGGCACATGTGCCCGATCACCATGACGCGCGCGGCGGTCGGCGCGCTCGCCGCCGAGCCGGCGCTGCTCGCGCAGCTGATGCCGAAGATCGCCGGCCACGACTACGACCCGGCGTTCCGGCCCTGGCGCGACAAGAGCGCCATGACCATCGGCATGGGGATGACCGAGAAGCAGGGCGGCACCGATGTGCGCACCAACTCCACGCGCGCCGTGCCGGCCGGCGATGCCTACAGTATCACCGGCCATCAATGGTTCATGTCGGCGCCGATGTGTGACGGCTTCCTGGTGCTGGCGCAGGCGGAGGGTGGGCTGACGTGCTTCTTCATGCCGCGCTTTCGTCCTGACGGCAGCATTAACGGTCTGCAGCTGCAGAGGCTCAAGGACAAGCTCGGCAACAAATCGAATGCGTCGTCCGAGGTCGAGTTCGTCGATGCCTATGCGCAGCGCGTCGGCGCCGAGGGCGCCGGCATCCGCACCATCATCGAAATGGTGCAGCTCACCCGACTCGATTGCGCGATCGCGTCGGCGGGACTGATGCGCATGGCGCTGGCGCAGGCGCTTCATCATGCGCGCCACCGCACCGTGTTCCAGAAGAAGCTTGCCGACCAGCCGATGATGCGCACGGTGCTGGCCGATCTCGCGCTGACGATGGAGGGCATCGTCGCGCTGGTGATGCGGCTTGCGCGCGCCTTCGACCGCGCGCCTTCCGATCCGCACGAGGCCGCCTACGCCCGCCTGCTCACGCCGGTGATCAAATACTGGACCTGCAAGAAGGCGCCGGCCTTC
>CAZNTY010000336.1:0-2436 GCA_964576085.1 uncultured Undibacter sp.
GGATGGCGCGCTCGTAGTCGCGGATGTCGCGATAGGCGAGGCCGCGGCTGTGCCAGGCGACGGCGTCGCCCGGGTTGAGCTTGATGGCGCGGTCATAATCGGGAATCGCGCGGTCGGGCTCGCCCTTGGCGCGATACGCCATGCCGCGGTTGTAGAAGGCGAGCGCGTCGTTCGGCTTGAGCTTGATGGCGAGGTCGAGCACCGAAATCGCGTGAACGAAATCGCGCTTCTCATAGTAGAGGTGGCTGAGCGCGTTCATCGCATCGATGTTGCGCTTGTCGCGCTTGAGCGCGCCTTCGAGGTCGGTGACCGCCGCGTCGCGATTGCCGCGGTCGCGGTAGAGCAGGCCGCGCTTGAGCAGCGCGGCCATATTGTTGGCGTCGAGCGCCAGCGCATCGGTGTAATCGCGCAGCGCGCCATCCTCGTCGCCCTTGGCCTTGAGGGTGTCGGCGCGCTCGATCAGCGCCTCGACCTTGCGCGCGCGGGCGCGCGCCTTGAGCGAAGCCGCCTTGGCGCCGTCGATCACCGCCGTGCAGCTCGCAATGCGGCTGTCGAGCGTGCCGCGCTTGCCGTCGCAGCCGGAGATCTGTTCCGCCGTCACCGCCCATGCCTCGGCGGCGCCGAGCGCCAGCGCGATGCCGGCCGCGACCGCAAAGCCCAGTCGTTTTGTCCTCAGAGTCACTTCGCCTTCCCCGCGGATTTGCGTTGAGCGCAACCCGTTTGTGTTTGGAGGGAATTTAGCGCGGAGGGACGGGCCATCGGCGACGAGCCGAAGTTAAGATTAACCCGGCGCGCGGCAGACTTCGCGTTAACGTTCGGACGTTAACGCGCGCTGCGATTGAGAGACGGGGGGCCGGTCAGGGCCGCGAGGTGGCGCTGATGCTCGCGCTCGCGCTGGCGCGCGCGGCGTTGGCGATCTCCTCCAGCACATAGTCGGGCGGCATGACATAGCCCATCACGCGTTCCTTGGCGTAGGTCGACTGCCGCACCGAGTTGCCGTGGTTGCCGGAGATGATGATCGGGTTGCCTTTGCCGTCGGTGCCGCGCACGATGCCGACATGGCCGTTGTTGGGTCCCTTGCGATACATGATCGCGATGGCGCCGACGCGCGGGCCGTCGAGCTTCTTGCCGTAGGTGAGGAAGGAGCGCGCGGCACGCGAATGAGTGCCGACGCCGCCCGAGCGACGCAGCACGAAGTTCATGAAGTCGGCGCACCACAGCCGGGTCGGCAGCCCGAGCTGGCTGGCGGTGCGGCCGCGCCAGCGCAGCGCCTCGAGCAGCACCGCGGCCGCGCCGGGGACGTTGGCCGCGGCCTCGGCGGCGTCGGTGCGGCTCTTCACCACCGGTTCAAGCGGCTCGACATTGCTGAAACGCACCTCGCGCTTGTCGGGCGTCGCCTGCGCCGGCGCCGCCGCGAGCGCGGCCAGCGAAACTGTGAGCACTGACACCAGGCGTTTCATTGTTGTGGTCGCCGCAGCTCGAACAGCAATTCGGATGTCGAACTTTGTTTGAAACGGAGCGATTGTGATTAACGCGCGGTAAATCATTCCGCCACGCCGCCGCGGACGCAAGCGAAACGCGAGCGTCCGGCGCCGCACTCTGGCGATATGGTTAACGCGCGCGCCGGTGTTGCTGCCGGCCGAAAAGAAAACTGCCCGGCAGTCGCCTGCCGGGCAGTTCGTCTGAGGTTCGAGTCGAAGCTCAGTAGCGGTAGGACACTTCGCGCGGCCCCACCGCCACGCGCTCCTCGCCGCCGCAGTTGCAGTTGCGGCCAGGAACGACGCGGAAGACGGTGCTCGACGACGTGGTGACCACGTTGCGATGAGCAACGCCACCATTGACCACTTCCTCGCGGAAGCGGTTGATGGTGTTGACCCGCTTGGTCACGATGTTCTGGTAGTGGATGTGCTCGCGGTGGACGACGACCTCGCGGTTGATCACCGGTCGGACGTGAACGACGAGCTGGTTCTCTTCGATGGTGCGGTAACGCGGAACCACGCGGCGGGTGTTCTCAACCCGCGTATGAACGACGACCCGTGGCGCTTCCCGGACCGTCCGGGACGACGAGATCGGGACGTTGCAGTTACAACCCGGATCGTAGCGATAGCCCCCCGCAAGGGCCGGCTTGGTGGCCAGTCCCGCCGATCCGACGATCAGCAGAGCCAAGAACGCGGTATACAAATGCTTCATCGGATGCCTCACTCATTAACCATTTAAGTCGCGACTAGATCATCATTTTTCCTTTATTAACCATGTTTGTAAAGGGGGCCGTGCGAGGCTCGGCCGAGGGGGCTCGCGAGCGGGTCCAGCAATCCCAACCACTTGGCGCGCAATCGCTAAAATTGTAACGAAAATCCACGCAAATAATTTGCGATATGAGGCGCGCCGGCCCCGCTGTGCCGCCGTCCTGATGCCCGTCACCGCCATCGAGAAGAG
>CAZNTY010000337.1:0-16091 GCA_964576085.1 uncultured Undibacter sp.
CAGGCGATCGATCACGCGCCGCACGCTCTCGGCGGCATTGTCCTGCACGTGCTTCATATAGGCCTTGACCACCGGCAGCGTGAAATGCGCCACCATCTTGCGCAGCTCGGCGACGCCCTTCTCGTTGGCGGCGATCTGCGCCTTGATGTCGTTGATGTTATGCACCGGGATGCGCGCCCGATATTTTGCGCCGGTCAACGCCGCCATCAGTTCCTTTACGCGGAAGCGGCCGCGGACGACCAGTTTGAAGTTATCGAACAGCACGCCCTCCTGCTCGATGGTCGTCGCATTGGGCGACATCGAGCCGGGCGAGATGCCGCCGACGTCGGCGTGGTGGCCACGCGAGGCGACCCAGAACAGGATTTTCCCCCTCCCTTTCCCTCTCCCGCTTGCGGGGGAGGGAAGGGAGGGGGCGAACACCGGGGTGCAGACGGTGATGTCGGGCAGATGCGTCCCGCCGTTGTAGGGTGCGTTGATCGCATAGACGTCGCCGGGACGGATCCTGCCCTTGTTGTCGCGAATGATGGTTTCGACCGAACGGTCCATCGAGCCAAGATGCACCGGCATGTGCGGCGCGTTGGCGACCAGCGAGCCGGCGGCGTCGAACACCGCGCAGGAGAAGTCGAGCCGCTCCTTGATGTTGACCGAATAGGCGGTGTTCTGCAGCGCTACGCCCATCTGCTCGGCGATCGACATGAACAGGTTGTTGAACACTTCGAGCATCACCGGATCGGCCTTGGTGCCGACGGCATGCGTGCGCTTCAGGGGAACGGTGCGCGTAAGCACGAGATGGTTCTTGCGCGTCACCTCGGCCTGCCAGCCTGGTTCGACAACGATGGTCTGGTGCGGCTCGATGATGATGGCGGGGCCTTTCACTTTGGCGCCGACCTTGACCTGGTCGCGCGTGAATGCTGCGGCGGCGCGCCATGCGCCGCCGGAGAAGAATTTGATCTTGCGCGCCGGGGCAGGCAGCCGGCCGCGCGTGCGCTGGCCGGCGCGCTCGCGGAATCTGGCTCCGCCGCCGATGGCTTCGACCGACACTGCCTCGATCACCAGTTGCTTGCTGCGGTCGATGAAGCCGAACCGCGCCTTGTGGGCCTTCTCGAAGGCGCGCTGTATCTGGGCCGGCAGTGCCCCCCGCCTTCCAGCGGAGGGGATAACCCCCGCGTCGACGATCAGCGCAGTATCCGTCCCCGCATAACGGATGTGAGCGCGCACCAGCACCTTGATATCCTTTGCCGGCACGCCTTGGCCCGCGACCTCGTCGCGAACATCCTTGCCGAGCTTGCCGGCGATTTGCTTGAGCACTGCCAGCGCCTTGCCGCCGAGCGGCTGCTCGATCGCCTGCTGACGCGTGGCGCGGATGTCGGCGAGCCCCATGCCGTATGCGGAGAGCAGCGACGAGAACGGATGGATCAGCACCCGCGTCATGCCGAGCGCGTCGGCCACCAGGCAGGCGTGCTGGCCGCCGGCGCCGCCGAAGCAGTTGAGCATATAGCGCGTCACGTCATAGCCGCGCTGCACGGAAATCTTCTTGATCGCGTTCGCCATGTTCTCGACCGCGATCCTGATGAAGCCGTCGGCGATCTGCTCCGGCGTCTTGCCGCCGACCTCCTGCGCCAGCGAGGTAAAGGCGAGTTTCACCGCATCGGCGTCGAGCGGCAGATTCTGGCTCGGGCCGAAGATCTTCGGGAAAAAATCCGGGATCAGCTTGCCGACCATCACATTGGCGTCGGTGACGGTGAGGGGCCCCCCGCGTCGGTAACATTTAGGCCCCGGATTGGCGCCGGCCGAATCCGGCCCGACGCGAAAACGCGCGCCGTCGTAGTGCAAGATCGAGCCGCCGCCGGCCGCCACCGTGTGGATCAGCATCATCGGCGCGCGCATGCGCACGCCGGCCACCTCGGTCTCGAAAGTGCGCTCGTATTCGCCGTCGTAATGCGACACGTCGGTCGAGGTGCCGCCCATGTCGAAACCGATCAGGCGCTCGGCGCCGGCCTCGCGCCCGGTCTGCGCCATGCCGACCACGCCGCCGGCGGGTCCCGACAGAATCGCATCCTTGCCCTGAAACAGGTCGGCCGCGGTCAGTCCGCCTGACGACATCATGAACATCAGCCGGATGCTCTCTTCACCTCCCCCTCCAGGGGAGGGCGAAGAAAGAAGGTAAGCGACCTGCGCGACGTAGCGGCGCAGGATCGGCGACAGATAGGCATCGACCACAGTGGTGTCGCCGCGCCCGACCAGCTTGATCAGCGGCGACACCTCATGGCTGACCGAGACCTGAGGAAAACCCATCTCGCGCGCCAGCGCCGCGACCTGCTTTTCGTGGTCCGGAAAGCTGTAGGCATGCATGAACGCGATCGCGACCGCCTTGATCCCAGCGGCCTGCGCGCGTGCGAGATCGGCGCGCACCGCGTCGAGGTCGACGGCTCGTTCCACCGTGCCGTCGGCATGCACCCGCTCGTCGACTTCGACCACGTCTTCGTAGAGCACGTCGGGCTTGACGATCTCGCGTGCGAAGATTTTCGGCCGCGCCTGGTAGCCGATCTTGAGCGCGTCGCGGAAGCCTTTGGTGATGACGAGCAGCGTGCGCTCCCCCTTGCGTTCGAGCAGCGCGTTGGTCGCGACGGTGGTGCCCATCTTGACGGCACCCACCTTGCCTGGGGGGATCGGCTCGCCCTTCTTGAGGCCGAGCAGGTCGCGGATGCCCTGCACCGCAGCGTCAGCGTAGGCTTCCGGGTTTTCCGACAGGAGCTTGTGCGCCACCAGAGAGCCGTCCGGCCGTCGCCCGACGATGTCGGTGAAGGTCCCGCCGCGGTCGATCCAGAAGTCCCAGGTCGTGTTCGGCATGGTCGCTCCTCACGGACGGACTACCGCGCCTCTGATATTTCGTCAACAAATCGTTGACAGTTTATTCCGTTCCGGTAGCCTTGCCTCCAAGGATCGCATTATGACCAAGCTGTCGCAGGCCTCGCACGCAAAATCCGGGATGGCGCTACCGGTCGTATCGTCAGCGCATCTCGCGGCCGGCGCGCTGCCGTCGCTGTCGGAGCTGGAGTTTGGCCTGATCCTGCTCGGCCATGCCTTCAACCGCTGGATGGTGCGCTGCATGGCGGCGGCCGGCGTTCCTGACCTGTCGCCGCTCGACGTCCTCGTTCTGCATACGGTTGCGCACAGGGACAAGCCGAAACGGCTCGCCGACATCTGCCTCGTGCTCAGTATCGAGGATACTCATCTCGTGACCTATTCGGTGAAGAAGCTCGAAGGGCTCGGCCTTGTCCGCTCGGGTCGCAGCGGCAACGAGAAAACCGTGAGCCTGACCCGCAAGGGCGAGGATATGATCCGCGCCTATACGCGGCTGCGGGAACGGCTGCTGGTCGCGCCGGTCAGAAGCGCCGGC
Source organism: uncultured Undibacter sp. (assembly GCA_964576085.1). Classification (GTDB taxonomy): domain Bacteria; phylum Pseudomonadota; class Alphaproteobacteria; order Rhizobiales; family Xanthobacteraceae; genus Pseudolabrys. Next base: position 3,401 of record CAZNTY010000337.1, read on the forward strand.
AGTGATCCGCAGCGGCTGTCCGAAGTCGCGGCACTGATGCGGGCCATGTCGGGGCATTACGACCAGGCGGCGCGTGCTGCCGCGAGTCTGTAGGGGGGAGAGACAATGCGCCGCTTTCTTGACGGTCTTTATCTGTGGTCCGGCTATGCTGCGGGACTGTTGCTGGTCGTCCTGTTCGGCATCATGATGTTCATGTCGGTCGGCCGGCAATTCGGCCTTAACATTCCCGCCGGCGACGATTTCGCATCCTGGGCGATGTGCGCGATGGCTTTCCTCGGCCTTGCTCACACCTTCAGGAAAGGCGAGATCATCCGTGTCGGCATCCTGCTCGAGCAGTTGACCGGAACGAGGCGCTGGGCCGCCGAAGTCGTCGCGCTGTCCATCGCCACTGCTTTCACGCTCTATTTCTCGTGGCAGGCGACGTCGATGACGTACGATTCGTGGCGGTTCAACGACATGGCGCAGGGCGTCGTCGCAGTGCCGCTGTGGATACCGCAGCTCGGCTACTGCGGCGGCCTCATCGTCCTGTCGGTCGCGCTGATCGACGAGATGATCCACGTGCTCAGAGGCAACAAACCTACCTACGAGAAGGAGCCGCCGTCGACACCGGATGAATTCGTCGAGCGCGTCGCCTCCGGGGGAGCCGGCTGATGTTGCACGACCTCGGCCTCGTCAGCCTGTCGATCATCCTGCTGAGTTTTCTGATCGTTATTCTCGCCAGCGGCGTCTGGATCGCGGTCGGCCTCGGCCTGGTCGGTTTCCTCGCGATGGTACTCAGCACCACGGTGCCGGTCGGGGCGGTGCTGGCCACCAGCGTGTGGAGCGCCAGCGCCTCGTGGACGCTCGCCGCGCTGCCGCTGTTCATCTGGATGGGCGAAATCCTGTTCCGCACCCGGCTCTCGGAGGAGATGTTTCGCGGCCTGTCGCCTTGGCTGCAATGGCTGCCGGGACGGCTGGTGCATGTGAACGTGATCGGCTGCGGCATCTTCGCGGCGGTGTCGGGTTCATCAGCCGCAACCTGCGCAACCATCGGCAAGATCGCGCTGCCGGAGCTCGACAAGCGCGGCTACGATAAGAATCTCAGCCTCGGCTCTCTCGCCGGCTCCGGCACGCTGGGACTGCTTATCCCGCCATCTATTCCGATGGTGGTGTACGCCGTGACCGCCAACGTCTCGGTACTGCAGGTCTTTCTTGGCGGCTTTCTGCCAGGGCTGCTCGTGATGGCGCTCTACTCCGGCTACATCATTGGCTGGTCGCTGCTCTATCCCGACCGGATTCCGCCGCGCGACCCGCCGATGACGCTCATGGCGAAGCTGCGGGAATCGACCAAGCTGATCCCCTGTGTGCTGCTGATCCTCGCGGTGTTCTTCTCCCTGGTTCTCGGCTTTGCCACCGCGACCGAATGCGCGGCCTGGGGCGTCGCCGGCGCGCTGCTGCTCGCATGGTGGAGCGGCACGCTGACGCGCAAGACCTTCGTCGAAAGCGTGATGAGCGCGACGCGACTCACCTGCATGATCATGTTGATCCTCGCCGGCGCTGCCTACTGCACGGCGGCGATGGCCTATACCGGCATTCCGGTCGCGCTCGCCGAATGGGTCAAGGGGCAGAACCTCACTCCCGGAATGCTCGCGCTTTACCTTTCCATTATGTACATCATCCTCGGCTGCCTGATCGACGGCATCTCGATGATCGTGCTGACCATGGTGGTCGTGCTGCCGATGATCCAGCAGGCGGGCCTCGATCTCGTCTGGTTCGGGGTCTATCTCGTCATCCACGTCGAAATGGCGCAGATCACGCCGCCGGTCGGCTTCAACCTGTTCGTGCTCCAGAATATGAGCGGCCGCGACACCTGGACGGTGGCGCGCGCGGCGTTTCCGTTTTTTATTCTGCTGCTCGTCGCTGTCTTCATCATCACCGAATATCCCGAAATCGTGCTGGTGTTGCCGCGTCTCGCCTTCCCGCAAGGGTAGGTGCTACGCTTGGCACCAGTCCGGTCACGTTGCGTCAACCAGAAACCAAAGGGCGTCACATGAAGACGAAGTCTCTGTTCACCGCCGCGGCCATGGCCGCCGCGCTTTTTGCCAGCCCGGCGCTGGCGCAAACCAAATGGAATTTGCCGGCCGCGTATCCGGCCGACAATCCGCACAGCGTCAACCTGATTGAATTCGCCAAGGACGTCGAAAAGGCGACCAACGGCAAGCTGGTCATCACCGTTCATCCGGCAGCGTCCTTGTTCAAGGCGCCGGACATCAAGCGCGCGGTGCAGACCGGCCAGGCTCAGGCCGGCGAGGTGCTGATCTCGATCCACGAGAATGAAGACCCGCTGTTCGGCGTCGACGTGGTGCCGTTCCTTGCCACCAGCTTCCCGGAATCGAAGAAGCTGTGGGAGGCCTCGAAGCCGGCGATCGTCAAGAAGCTGGATGCGCAGGGCCTGATGGTGCTGTTCGCGGTGCCGTGGGCCCCGCAGGGCATCTACACCAAGAAGGACATCAATACGATCGAGGACATGAAGGGCCTCAAGTGGCGCGCCTACAACGTCGGCACCGCCCGCATCGGCGAACTGGTCGGCGCGCAGTCGGTCACCGTGCAGGCGGCAGAGTTGCCGCAGGCGCTCGCGACCGGCGTTGTCAACTCGTTCATCTCGTCGGGCGCTACGGGCTACGACAGCAAGGTATGGGAGTCACTCGATCATTTCTATGACACCCAGGCCTGGATTCCGAAGAACATCACCTTCGTGAACAAGGCCGCATTCCAGTCGCTCGACAAGGCGACGCAGGACGCGGTTCTCAAGGCTGCCGCGACTGCGGAAGAGCGTGGCTGGAAGCTGTGGCAGGAGAAGAGCAGCTGGTACCTCGATCAGCTCAAGGCCAAGGGCATGAAAGTCGAGCCGCCGAGCCCGGCGCTCAAGGCCGGCTTTCAGAAGATCGGCGAGCAGCTCACCGCCGATTGGCTCAAGAAGGCCGGCAAGGACGGCGAAGCGGTGATCGCGGCTTACAAGAAAATGTAGGTTTCCGGTATCGCGACCGGTCGGGCGAGCTTGCCCCCCGTAAAATTGGCGGGGCGCCCGGCGGGTGCTCCGCCGAACGCCCCTTCATCGTATCAGCCGGCCTGTAAGCCGGGTTCTGTATGGCCCGCGGCTCACACCGCGAACGTGACGGCCATTCATCTGGCACGCCGGTTGCCCGGCGCATCAAGCAACCTACCCGAACGGCCCCGATCCGGACTGATCCGGCAACGCCCTCGCGGACGCGCCGCGCCGTTCCTATTCGGTCTTGCTCCCGGTGGGGTTTGCCCTGCCGTCCCCGTCGCCGCGGACGCGGTGCGCTCTTACCGCACCTTTTCACCCTTGCCGGCCCCGCCAAAGCGGCGCAGGCGGTATCGTCTCTGTGGCACTGTCCCTGGCATCCGACCCGGGGGCCGGATCCCGCCGGACGTTATCCGGCACCGTTTGTCCCTGGAGCCCGGACTTTCCTCTCCGACCGCTTTTCGGCATTGGGCGGAGCGGCCGTCCGGCCGACTGACGAGATAGGGATGGGGTCGGACAGGAGGCGCGTCAAGCCGTCAGGCGGATCGGCATCGCAGGTCGAAACCGCGCAACCAACCGTCTGAACTTTGCCGGCAGGCCGCGGATGAGCTGCGCCAGAGCCTCGGATCGCGCGGCCTGTGCGCGGGCCACGTAGGCATCGATTGAAACCGGCGCGATGTAAAAGTCCTGCATTGCACTCACGGAAAAATCTCCTTCTGAAACTCGCTATATCCGAAATGCATAGTATTCATTGCTATGGAAACGATAATCATGTATTTTTATCCATCTTTTGTTCCTTTAAGGAATAAATAGGAGATGGATTCCGCACACGATTTGCACGTCTTCGTCAAAGTCATCGACTGCGGCAGTTTCTCCGGCGCAGCCGCCGAGCTCGGGCTGACGCCGTCAGCGGTCTCGAAGTTGGTCTCGAGGCTCGAGGACCGGCTCGGCGTCAGGCTGCTGTTGCGAAGCACGCGGCGGCTGGCGCTGACGGCCGAAGGCGAGGCGTTCCTGGCGCGCGCCCGGCGTATCGTCGCCGACATCGAGGAAGCCGAGGCCGAGGTGATGCGCCTGCGTGGCGCGCCGCGCGGCATGCTGCGCATCAATGCCGGCACCGCGTTCGGGCTGCACCAGCTTGCGCCGGCGCTCGCCGGGTTCCTCGCGCGCTATCCCGAAATCGACATCGAGCTGTCGATCACCGACCGCCTCGTCGACATGATCGAGGAGCAGACCGACATCGGCGTGCGCTCCGGGCACATCCCGGACGGCCCCTTTACGCTGCGCAAGATCGCCGACCTGCACCGTGTCATCTGCGCCGCGCCGTCCTATCTCGCGCGCCGCGGCACGCCGCGCGTGCCGTCGGACCTGCGCGCGCACGATTGCATCACGGTGATTGGTCCGGGACTCAACCGCTGGCCGTTCAAGACCCGCAGCGGCATCGATATCGTGAACGTGCGCCCGCGCGTGGCGACCGACGACGCCGAGGCGGCGTTACGGCTCGCGATCGAAGGCGCGGGGCTCGTGCGGCTGTCGGAGGTGATCGTCAGCGATCCATTGCGCCGCGGCGAATTGACCGCGGTGCTGACCGACGTGCATCACGTCGAGCCGTTTCCACTGTCGGCGATCTATCCGGTCGGCCGGCATCGCCTGCCGCGCGTCGCGGTGTTTCTCGAATTTCTGATCGAGCGCTTCTCGTCCGCGCCGTGGCGCACCACAACCGGAACCGCTATCCCGTGATCGGCCGTGTTTCCATCAGCGCACGCATGGTGAGCAGGGTCGAGGCGTCGGCGATGCCGTCCACGCGCTCCTGGCGGAAGTGACGTTGGAACGCCGCGACCACGATCCGGGTCTGCTCGCCGTAGCTCCCGGTATCCTCGACCCCGTAACCATAGGCGCGCAATTGCCGCTGCAGGCGGCGCACGCCCTCGCTGGTTTCGCCCGGCTTGAGGCCCGGACCTTCGAGCGTCAACGGCGCCGGTCGTACCCAGTGACCGACGTGGGAATCGCTCAGCAAATCCCACGGGAACTTCTCGCCGGGATCCTGTTTGCGTGCCGGCGCGACGTCGGAATGGCCAAGGACGCGGTCGGCCGGTACGCGATATCGGGTGAGGATCGACTTGCACAGCGCGATCACGGCTGCGATCTGACGCAGCGGAAATTTGGTATAGCCGAAGTCATGGCCGGGATTGACGATCTCGATGCCGATCGAGCGCGAATTGATGTCGGTCTGTCCCGCCCAGTAGGACACGCCGGCATGCCAGGCGCGCAGCGTCTCCGGCACGCATTGCACCACACGGCCGTCCTCGAACACGACATAGTGCGCCGAGACCTTGCTCTCGCGCGTGGTGAGCCGGTCGAGCGCGGCCTGTCCGTCGCGCATGCCGGTGTAGTGCAGCAGGATCATGTCGGGCGGCCCGCCTTGCCGCTCGTCGACATTGGGTGAGGGGACCACGTCGGCGACGATGTAGGAATCGGCGGTGAAGATCGGCATGGCGGCGACCATACCACTGCGATCGTAAAAAAACGGCCCGCGTCCGCGCGGGCCGTTTGCTTCAATGTAGTGACGACTTATCGGCCACTCGGCGGCGCGGCGCCCGGCCGCATGCCGCCCGGGCTGCCACCGACGGCGCCGGAGCCGGTCGTCGTCGGTGACTTGTACGGCTCGAAGTTCTGCGCCTGCTTGAGCTCGTCCTGGCTCATCGACAGCTTCAGCTTGTCGCTGTTGCCATTGGTGCCCTTCACGACATCGAAGGCCGTCGGCGCGATCGCGACGTCCTTGGATCCCATGCCGAGGAAGCCGCCGACGCTGACGACGAAGGCTTCGATCTTGCCGCTCTTGTCAAACAGAATATCGGAGACGTCGCCGATCTTCTTGTCGTCGCTGCCGACCACATCGGTACCCTTGAATTTCGACGCCAGCCATTGATCCGGGCTTTGCGTCGTTACGAATTTTTCGCCCGAGGTCGTCTGGCCCTGCGTCGAGGCCGCGCTTCCCGACGAGTTCATCGTGCCGTTCGAAGCCGGGCTTTGCATCGACGGCTGGCTCGGTGTCGGGGTCGTGCTGGGGTTCGACTGAGCCATCGCGCCGGAGAGCGCAACGGCGCTCAGCGCCACGCCCATCATGAGCTTGTTCAACATCTTGGCCTCCAAATTGAGTTGGTTTCGTGTATCGGGGGCGGTCCTTTGCGCCCTCCAAGGCAAACTCGGGAACCGGGGTGCTGTTCCTCGAGGTTCGGAGGAAATCTCCGGAAACCAGGGGAGGTTCCGCGCCCGCATCCGGCCTCGAGCAGCCTCGGCAACACATCCTTAAGTTTAAAAGCGCCTTAATAGGGCCGACGCGCCGTGTGGTTCGGACGCTCCGGAACGGAGGGCCCCGGGCCACCGATTCCATTGACGCCCATATATTCCCATGTTATCCCAAAAAACTTCATCGTGGATCGCACAGAGACCGGACGGCGCGAGCCAAACCGGTACGGCGGTCGGGCGGGGCATCCCGCTCTGGGTGGCGTCGACGTCGGGCGATGGACCGGTTCGTTTCAAACGTGGTGCTGCGGCTGGACTCCAAGGGCCGCGTGTCGATTCCGGCGCCGTTTCGCTCGGTGCTCAACCGCGACGGATTCGACGGGCTCTACTGCTACCCGGCGCTCGATCGGGCCGCGATCGATGCCGGAGGGAATGCGCTGATGGCGGAGATCGAAAGCCTGATCGCGCGTTACGCGCCGTTCTCGGACGAGCGCGAGCGGCTGGCGGTCGCGCTCTATGGCACGAGCGAGACACTGAAGCTCGACGGCGAGGGCCGTGTCACGCTGCCGGAGAGCCTCAAGAGTCACGCCGGCATTTCGGATGCGGTGGCGTTCGTGGGTCTCGGCCACAAGTTTCAGATCTGGGAGCCTGGCCGGTTTCGTGCGGAGCTCGCGGAGGCCACCGACACGGTGCGCGCGCTCAAGACCGCCCTCGGCTCGCAGACGTCCGGCAGAGCGCGGGAATGATGGGGAGCCGCGGCGGCTCTGCTGTCGCTGGCGGACCGGCCCCCCACGTTCCCGTGCTCGGCCGCGAGGCGGTCGGCTTCCTCAATCCGCAGCCGGGCGGCCGCTTTATCGATGCGACCTTCGGCGCCGGCGGTTATACGCGGCTCCTGCTCGACGCCGGCACGCGGGTGCTCGGCCTCGACCGCGACCAGACCGCGGTCGCGCTCGGCGCTGATCTGGTCGAACAAGCGAACGGCCGGCTCGAACTGGTCGAGGCGAATTTCTCCGAGCTTGCCGAGGTGGCCGGCGATGAGCCGGTCGACGGCGTGGTGTTCGACCTCGGCGTCTCCTCGATGCAGCTCGACACTGCTTCGCGCGGCTTCTCGTTCCGGCTCGACGGTCCGCTCGACATGCGCATGGGGCGCAGCGGGCCGAGCGCAACTGATCTCGTCGCCGTGGCGAGCGAGCGCGAACTTGCGGCCATTATCTTCACGCTCGGCGAGGAACGGCATGCCCGTGCGGTGGCGCGCGCAATCATCAAGGCCCGCGCGCAGGCGCCGATCACGACCACAAAGCAACTCGCCGATATCGTCGCATCCGTCGTGCGGAGCAAGCCCGGTGATATCCATCCCGCGACCCGCACGTTCCAGGCGCTGCGCCTGTTCATCAACGACGAACTCGGCGAACTCGTCGCCGGATTGGTAGCGGCCGAGCGCGTGCTCAGGCCCGGCGGTCGACTGGTCGTCGTCTCGTTCCATTCTCTGGAAGATCGCATCGTCAAGTTATTCCTCAACGCGCGCAGCGACATCCGCGCCGGCTCGCGACACCGGCCCGAGGTCCGGCAGGCGGAGCCGACCTTCACTGTGCTGACTCGCCGCGTGGTGACGCCGGACCAGGCCGAGGTTGAACGCAATCCGCGCGCCCGTTCGGCCAAATTGCGCGCTGCCGAGCGCACTGCGGCGCCGCTCCGCACGGACATACCGGACCTGCTGCTGCGCCTGCCGTCGCTCGCCGATGTGATGAAAGGCGGCTGACCGATGCGCCTTCTCAACATTCTCATCATCGGTGTGCTGATCCTGGCGGCGTCCGTCGTCTACAAGATCAAGTTCGATTCCACGCTCCAGGCCGAGCGGGTCGCCAAGCTGCGCAACGAAATCCGCGCCGAGCGCGACGCCATCGCGCTGCTGCGGGCCGAATGGACCAAGCTCGACACGCCGGCCCGGCTCGAGGAGCTCGCCAAGCGCCATCTTGCCCTGCAGCCGATCGCGCCCACCCAGTTCGACAGTTTTGATCGTCTGCCAGAGCGGCCGCCGAAACCGGAGATCAAGCCGGCGACCTCCGATCCGATCGGGGCGATGCTGGCGGCGCCCGATACGACCGGCAGCCTGTCGCCGGCGCCCGTGGGGGGGCAATGAGCACGCTCGCCGCCAAAACCCCGGTGAGCCGCTGGCAGCGGCTGGTCACGCTGCTGCTCTACGGCAAGGACGTCGACCGCGCCGTGAAGGCGAGGGCCCGGCTCGGCCTCACCATCGTCGCCTTCGCCGCGATCTACGCGGTGATCGGCATCCGGCTGGTGATGTTCGCGATGGTGCACGAGGACCACGGCGCGCGCCGCAGCGTCGCGGCTGATGCGGTCGCGACCGCGCGGCCCGATATCCTCGATCGCAATGGCCAGATTCTTGCGACCGACATCAAGACGCCGTCGCTGTTCGCCGAGCCGCGCAAGCTCATCGACGTTGACGAAGCGACTGAGCTGCTCACCGCCGAGCTGCCCGATCTCGACACCATCGAGGTACGCGAGCGCCTCGCCTCCAAGAAAGGCTTCGTCTGGCTCAAGCGCGAGATCACGCCGGCGCAGCAGCGCGGCATCTATCACCTCGGCATCCCCGGCGTCGGCTTCCTGACCGAGAACCGCCGCGTCTATCCGAACGGTCCGGCCGTCTCGCACGTGATCGGCCACGTCAACATCGACAACCAGGGCATCGCCGGCATCGAGAAGTGGCTCGACGGGCAGGGGCTCGCCGCGTTGCACATGGCGGGGCTCGCCAGCGACCGCCTGCAGCAGCCGGTCAACCTCGCGCTCGATCTGCGCGTGCAGTACGCGCTGCGCGAGCAGCTTCTCGCCGCGCATCAGAAGTTCAAGACCATCGCCGCCGCCGGAATCATCGCCGACGTCAACACCGGCGAAATCGTGGCGATGGTATCCGAGCCGGACTTCGATCCGAACAACCCGCGCGAAGCCAACGACCCCAATCGCCTCAACCGGCTGACCACCGGCGTCTACGAGATGGGCTCGACCTTCAAGGCGTTGACGCTGGCGATGGCGCTCGACAGCGGCCGGATCTCGCTCGACTCGCGCTTCGACGCGCGTTTCCCGCTGCACTACGGCAAATTCGAGATTCACGACTATCACGCGCAGCGCCGTATCCTGACGGTGCCGGAAATCTTCACCTATTCATCCAACATCGGCACTGCGAAGATGGCGCTCTCGCTCGGTGTCGACTATCACAAGGCATTCCTGAAGAAGCTCGGCCAGCTCGACCGGCTGCGCACCGAGCTGCCGGAAAGCGCCGAGCCGCTGGTGCCGAAGAACTGGGGCGAGCTCAACACCGTGACCATCGCCTTCGGCCACGGCATCGCGGTCGCGCCGCTGCAGGCGGTGATGGGCATCTCGGCGCTGGTGAACGGCGGTTACCTGATCCCGCCGACCTTCCTCAAGCGCACGCCCGAGGAGGCGATGAAGCTCGCCAGGCGCGTCATCAAACCGGAAACCAGCGACAAGATGCGCTACCTGATGCGCCTTAACGTCGAGAAGGGCACGGCCTCGAAAGCCAACGTGCCGGGCTATTATATCGGCGGCAAGACCGGCACCTCCGAGAAGGTGGTCGGCGGCCGCTACGCCCACAACAGACTTTTGACCAGTTTCACCGCCATCATGCCGGCCGACAAGCCGCGCTATATTCTTCTGATCATGCTCGACGAGCCGAAGGGGCTGAAGGAAACCTATGGTTACGCCACCTCCGGCTGGAACGCCGTGCCGGTCGGCGGCGCCGTGGTCGAGCGCGTCGCGCCGCTGCTCGACATCCAGCCACGCTTCAACCTGCCGCCGGCGGACCAGCTCATCCTCGCGAGCGTGAAGGGCGCGCGGTAGTGGACTCGCGTGAGCATTCTTTCTCCGGTCATTCCCGCGGAAGCGGGAATCCAGGGCGGCAAATTCGGTGTATGCGGCTCTGGGTCCCCGCCTTCGCGGGGACGAGCGGGAAAATTGAACAACTCGCCCAATGAAGCTCGCGGCGCTCTTTCCGGAAGACAGGGTCGGCGCCTTTGCTGATGTCGAGATCGCCGGTCTTGCCGTCGATAGCCGCAAGGCGGGCAAGGGCGCGTTGTTCTTCGCCATCGCCGGCGCCAAGGCCGACGGCGCGCAATTCGCCCGGCAGGCGGTGAACGCCGGCGCGGTGGCTATCGCGTCCGAGCGCGACATCGCCGGCCTGCCGGCTGGCGTTGCCTTCGTGCGCGTCAATAACGCGCGCCGCGCGCTGGCGCTGGCGGCGGCGAAATTCTTTCCGCGCCAGCCGCAGACCATCGCCGCCGTCACCGGCACCAGCGGCAAGACGTCCGTCGCCTCGTTCACGCGGCAAATCTGGACGGCGCTCGGGCATAACGCCGCCAGCATCGGCACCATCGGTGTGACGACCGCGAAAGAAGAAATCTATGGCTCGCTGACCACGCCCGATCCGATCGAGCTGCACCGTACGCTCGACCGGCTGGCGGGCGAGGGCATCACACATTTGGCCATTGAGGCGTCGTCGCACGGTCTCGACCAGCACCGGCTCGATGGCTTGCGCGTCGCCGCAGGCGCCTTCACCAACCTCACGCGCGACCACATGGATTATCACGCGACGATCCAGGACTATCTCGCCGCCAAGCTGCGGCTGTTCGACACCCTGATCGTCAGGGACGGCACGGCGGTGATCGACGTCGACAACGAGCATGCCGACGCGGTGATCGATGCGGCGAGAAAGCGTGGACTCAAATTGTTCATGGTCGGCCGCGCCGGCAACCCGATCCAGCTCATTGACGTCGCGGTCGAAGGCTTCGCGCAGAAGATCGCGCTGGCCTATGCCGGCCGGCCCTACGTGCTGAAGTTGCCGCTGGTCGGCGCCTTCCAGGTCGAGAATGCGCTGGTGGCGGCGGGGCTCGCCATCGCAACCGGCGGCGATGCCGACAAGGTCTTCGCGGCGCTCGAAACGCTGACCGGCGCCAGGGGCCGGCTCGAGCTTGCCGGCATGAAAGACGGCGCGCCGATCTTCGTCGACTACGCGCACAAGCCGGACGCGCTCGCCAAGGCGCTCGAAGCGCTGCGGCCTTATGCCAAGGGCCGGCTGATCGTGGTGTTCGGCTGCGGCGGCGACCGCGACAAGGGCAAAAGACCGTTAATGGGCGCGATCGCCGCAGACCTTGCCGACTACGTGATTGTCACGGACGACAATCCGCGCAGCGAAGATCCTGCGGCGATCCGCGCCGAGATTCTCAAAGACGCGCCGGGCGCTGTCGAGGTCGGTGACCGCGCCGCCGCGATCCGCGCCGGCATCACGGAGCTTCGAGCCGGCGATGTGCTGCTGGTCGCCGGCAAGGGCCATGAAACCGGCCAGATCGTCGGCGACCGGGTGCTGCCGTTCAGCGACCAGGACGAGGTGAGGAAGGCGTTGGGGCGATGAAATATCCTCCCGTCATTCGGGGGCGCCGCGAAGCGGCGAACCCGGAATCCATAATCTTGAACCGGGGGTATGGATTCCGGGCCCGGCCCTTCGGGCCGTCCCGGAATGACAGAAAAATTATGGACGTGGCATGACCGCCCTCTGGACCACCGCCGACATGGCCACGGCGATGCGCGCCGAAACGCAGGGCGCGCTGCCGGCGGACGTTCCCGGTCTGTCGATCGACACCCGCACGCTGAAGCGCGGCGAGGCATTCTTCGCGATCAAGGGCGATGCCCGCGACGGCCACGATTTCGTCGCCGATGCGCTGAAAGCGGGGGCGGGGCTCGCGGTGGTCTCGCAGGCCCGCCGCGCCGACTATCCGGCGGACGCGCCGCTGCTGATCGTGCCGGACGTGCTCGACGCGCTCCACGATCTGGCCCGCGCCGCGCGCGCGCGCTCGGGCGCGCAATTCATCGCCGTCACCGGCTCGGTCGGCAAGACCTCGACCAAGGAGGCCTTGCTGCTGGCCCTGTCGGCCGACGGCAAGACCCACGCCTCGACGGCGTCCTACAACAACCACTGGGGCGTGCCGCTGTCGCTGGCGCGCTGCCCGGCGAGCGCGCGCTACGCTGTGCTCGAAATCGGCATGAATCACGCTGGCGAGATCACGCCGCTGACCAAACTGGTGCGGCCGCACATCGCGATTGTCACATCCATCGCGCCGGTGCATCTCGAATTCTTCGGCACGCTGGAGAAGATCGCCGAGGCCAAGGCTGAAATCTTCCTCGGCGTCGAGCCGGACGGCGTCGCCGTGCTCAATCGCGACAATGCGCAATTCGACCAGCTCGCGCGCGCCGCCAGGGCGGCCGGCGTCTCGCGCATCGTCGGCTTCGGCGAGGATGCGCGGGCCGATGCACGGCTCGTCAAATGCGCGCTGAAGGAAGAATGCTCCTGCGTCGAGGCGGTGATCCTCGGCATCGGCGTCACCTACAAGCTCG
>CAZNTY010000338.1:0-11456 GCA_964576085.1 uncultured Undibacter sp.
GCTCGCCGAGATCGTCGGCAACTACGACGGGCTTGCGATCCGGTCCGCGACCAAGGTCTCGGCGAAGATTCTTACCAATGCGAAGAATCTGAAAGTAATCGGCCGCGCCGGCATCGGCGTCGACAATGTCGACATTCCGGCCGCGACCGCGCGCGGCATCATCGTGATGAACACGCCATTCGGCAACTCGATCACCACGGCCGAGCACGCGATCACGCTGATGCTCGCGCTGGCACGGCAGATTCCGCAGGCTGACCAGTCGACCCAGGCTGGCAAGTGGGAAAAGAACCGGTTCATGGGCGTCGAGATCACCGGCAAGACGCTCGGCATCATCGGCTGCGGCAATATCGGCACGATCGTCGCCGAGCGCGCTATCGGCCTGAAGATGAAGGTGGTCGCCTACGACCCGTTCCTGTCCCCGGAGCGTGCGCTTGATCTCGGCGTCGAGAAGGTCGAACTCGACGACCTGCTGCGGCGCGCCGACTTCATCACGCTGCATACGCCGCTGACCGACAAGACCCGCAACATCATCGACGCCACTGCGATCGGGAAAACGAAAAAGGGCGTGCGCATCATCAACTGCGCGCGCGGCGGTCTGGTCGACGAGGCAGCGCTGCGCGCCGCGCTCGACGCCGGCAAGGTCGCCGGCGCCGCCTTCGACGTGTTCTCCACCGAGCCGGCCACCGAGAATCCGCTGTTCGGCCATCCCAACGTGGTCTGCACGCCGCATCTCGGCGCCGCCACCACCGAGGCGCAGGAAAACGTCGCCCTGCAGATCGCCGAGCAGATGTCCGACTATCTGCTGCGCGGCGCGATCTCCAACGCGATCAATTTTCCCTCGATCACCGCCGAAGAGGCGCCCAAGCTCAAGCCGTTCATTGCGCTTGCGGAAAAGCTCGGCTCGTTCGCCGGCCAGCTCACCGAGACCGGCATCAAGAGAGTGCAGATCGCCTACGAGGGCGCGGTCGCCAGCATGAACACCAAGGCCCTGACGTCCGCTGCAATCGCCGGGCTGCTGAGGCCGATGCTGCAGGACGTGAACGTGGTGTCGGCGCCTGTGGTCGCCAAGGAGCGCGGCATCGTGGTCGAGGAGACGACCCGCGAGATGGCGGGCGACTACGAGAGCCTGATCACCGTGACCGTCACCAGCGACCGGCAGACCCGTCACGTCTCCGGCACGGTCTTCGCGGACGGCCGCCCGCGCATCGTCAACATCAAGGGCATCCGCATGGACGCCGAGTTCGGTCCGTCGATGGTCTACATCACCAACCTCGACAAGCCGGGCTTCATTGGCAAGTTCTCGTCGACGCTCGGCGATGCCGGCATCAACATTGCGACCTTTCACGTCGGTCGCGAGGCGCCGGGCGGCAACGCCATCGCGCTGATCGAGATCGACGGCGAACTGCCCGAGGCGGTGCTCGCCAAGGTGCGCGCGCTGCCGCAGGTGCAGAGCGCCAAGCCGTTGAGGTTTTGAGGTGGAGACAGTGCCTCCCGTGTGATATATTGCGATGATGAATTCGACTGCGAAAGAGATGTTGCGGCACGTCGAGTCCTGGCCCGAGGAGGATCAGGAGGAACTCGCCGAAGTCGCTCGCGAGATCGAGGCGCGCCGGAAGGGAATTTACAGCTTGTCCGAGGCGGAGCGGATGGTGATTGAAGAGGCCCGCAGGGGCGGGTTCGCGTCGGACCAGGATGTTGTGGCGTTCTGGACGCGTCACGGCATTGCATGAATGTCCGTTACCGCGCGCTTGCTCTTTCTGATCTTGAACAAATTTACAGCTATCTGGCGCCACGCAGCCCGTCTGGCGCCAGACTTGTTCTTCGCGCCATCCACGATGCGATCGAGCAGATCGCGCTGTACCCTCACAGCGCTGTTAAGACATCCATTTCGGGAGTTCGCGTCAGGGTGATTGGTCGTTATCGCTACAAGATTTTTTATGCTGTTGCCAAGGATGGCTTCATCGAGATCATTCATGTCCGGCACACGGCGCGCAGACCTTGGCGCGGTGCTGAAAGTTGAGTTCGCAGGAGTGTCTTGCCCTGCCCGAGGCGGTGCTCGCCAAGGTGCGCGCGCTGCCGCAGGTGCAGAGCGCCAAGCCGTTGAGGTTTTGAACCAGGCGCCGCTTATCATGCGCAATGCATGAGCAGAGCCGGCATGGGTCCCGAAAATGCTAAGGCGTTGCTGTGTTATTGAGGCACGTCGGAGTGTCAGACCATTCCAGCATCAGTCGAACGAGTTCTGCCTGGCGTCCGGTGGCGGTCTTCTGGAAGATATGGATGAGATGCGCGCGCGGTCGCGCGAGAGATTCCGAGCCGCGCGGCCGCCGCGGCGACACCATCGCCCTTGACCAGCTCGTTGGCCACCGCGGCCTGAGCTGGAGTGAGCCCGAAATGCTCGATGAACGCCGCCAGGGAGCGTCTGGTCGGGCGTTCCGGATCTTTGACGAAGACGATTGCACCCCTCCGCTCGTGCCCCAGGCCGTATGTTTCCGCTCGCAGCGGAACGACCAGCACGAGCAGCGAAGAGCGATCGTCGCGCGGGATGAGGAGCGAGCCGCCGATTCCATCCTGCACCGCGTCGTTGATGAGACGGCGCAGCGCGGCGCCATCGGAGGGTCTCTGCGTCACCAGGTGCAGGCGTTCGCTGCGCAATCCGCCACCGGCGAGGACCGTCTCGCGCCGCCCCGGGCACAAGCAGTGAAGGCGCTGTCCAAGGTCTGTCTTGAAGGGCGCACCCTCAACGCAACTTATTAGTGTAATTGTACAGCTTATTTTGACAATGTCTTGCTGCGCTGCGAGACGCATTATTTTGTATTCATGACCAAGCTTCTGCAAAAGGCCCTGGAAGCGGTTCAGGCTTTGCCGGACGCCGATCAAGATGTGATCGCGCCAGCGATGTTGGCTATGGCGGGAAGCGAAAAGCCTGAGGAGATCGACCCGGCGCACCTTCCTGCGGTGCTCGAGGGTCTGGAGCAGGTTAAGCGTGGCGAATTTGCGACGGACGATGAAGTTGAGGCTGTGCTTCGCCGCCTACGCCGATAAAGCTTCGCCTCAGCGTGCGCGCTCGCAATGAGCTGACGGCGATCCAGGATTATTTCGATGAGCACAATCCGTTGGCCGGGAAACGGGTCCGGACAGCAATCGATAAAGGTCTTACGACACTGCTGGCCTTTCCTTATTCCGGACGGCTTCTGCAGACCGAGGGTCTTCGCAAGTTTGTAACGCAGCCTTAGTTCCTACATTATTTATTACTTGTTTGACGACAGCGCGGGCGAGCTTCTGATTGTGAGCGTCTGTCATCCGGCGCAGGCCCGCGATTTCGAGGACGATTGATCCCGCCTTGCCTCTGCCTGACTGATCCTTTATCCGATCCGGGCAACGGCCGGTGGTAAAACGCCCGGACCGCTGCCCGTTTGGGAAGGGGTCTCGATGGCGAACGTGGTCGTGGTCGGCTCGCAGTGGGGCGACGAAGGCAAAGGCAAGATCGTCGACTGGCTGTCCGAGCAGGCCGACATCGTTGTCCGCTTCCAGGGCGGACATAACGCTGGCCACACCCTCGTCATCGGCAATCAAACCTACAAGCTGTCGCTGCTGCCGTCCGGCGTCGTGCGCGAGGGCAAGCTGTCGATCATCGGCAACGGTGTCGTGATCGATCTGCAGGCGCTGATCAACGAAATCGGCAAGCTGAAACAGCAAGGCGTGACCGTCACGCCCGACAGCCTGCGCATCGCCGAGAACGCCACGCTCATCCTGCCGCTGCATCAGGAGCTCGATATTGCCCGCGAGCACGCCTCGGGCAAGAACGCCATCGGCACCACCGGGCGCGGCATCGGTCCGGCCTATGAAGACAAGGTCGGCCGCCGCGCCATCCGTCTGATGGACCTTGCCGATCTGCCGTCGCTCGATCACAAGATCGAGCGGCTGCTCGCGCATCACAACGCGCTGCGCCGCGGCCTCGGCATGGACGAGATCGCGCCCGGGACGATCTATGACTGGCTTGCGGCGCTCGCCCCGCAGGTGCTGCCGTTCATGGATTCGGTATGGTCGCTGCTCGACGCCAGGCGCCGCGAAGGCAAGCGCATCCTGTTCGAGGGCGCGCAGGGCGCGCTGCTCGACATCGATCACGGCACATATCCTTACGTGACGTCCTCCAACACCGTGGCCGGGCAGGCGGCGACCGGTTCCGGCATGGGCCCCGGCGCGATCGACTATGTGCTCGGCATCTGCAAGGCTTATACGACGCGGGTCGGCAATGGCCCGTTTCCGACCGACCAGATGCACAACGACATCGGCAAGACGCTGGGCGAGCGCGGCAGGGAATTCGGCGTGGTGACAGGCCGCCCGCGCCGCTGCGGCTGGTTCGATGCCGTGCTGGTGCGCCAAACCGTGCAGACCAGTGGTATCGATGGCCTCGCTTTGACCAAGCTCGACATTCTCGACGGGTTCCCGCAGATCCAGGTTTGCGTCGGCTATCGACTCGACGGCGCGAGAATCGACTATCTTCCCGCCGGGGAGCACGCGCAGGCTCGCGTCGAGCCGATCTACGAGACGATTGAAGGCTGGCAGGAGCAGACCGCCAAGGCCCGCAGTTGGGCGCAATTGCCGGCGCAAGCCATCAAATACGTGCGCCGCATCGAGGAACTGGTCGGCTGTCCGGTGGCGCTGCTCTCCACCAGCCCCGAGCGTGAAGATACGATCCTGATGAAGAACCCGTTCGAGAGTTGAGCGAGAGGAACGAACGGGCCGGAGCGAAATGGCTGATTATACCCCGCTGATCGCACGCGCTGTCGATGGGCTCGAACGCAACACGGGCGAAAATCGCCGTGAGCTGTACGAGCGGGCGCGCAAGGCGCTGTCCGCGCAGTTGCGCAGCATCGAGCCGCCGCTCGACGAAACCGAGATCACCCGCGAGCGTCTGGCGCTCGAGGAAGCGATCCGCACCGTCGAGACGGATGCCGTCCGGCGCAGCCGGGAGCCGGACGAGGAGGCGCCGATCGCCCCGCCGGGCCGGAGCCTGACCGATCACGCGCTCGCCGGCTTTCGCGAGACCGTGGCCGAGGCCGAGGGTCTCGGTGAGGCTGCGGCCCAGGCTAACAAATCGGCGCGTTCGATTTATCCGGCCGCTGAGGAGCACGACCACGTTCAGCAGCCGTCGTTCACGCCCGACGAACCCGTATCCCCGCCGGAAACAGAGACGGTCGCGGCGGAGCCTCCGACACACGCAGGCACACCGGAAGAAAATGCGGGATGGCAGGCGGCGCCGCTGCCCGGCGACGCGGAGGACCGAACCTACGTAGGGCCGCGACGGTCGTATCGTGGGCTGGTCGGCACGCTCATTATCCTTCTTTTGCTCGCAGGGATCGGCGGGGCGGCATATTGGCAGCGGGCGCGCGTGATGGCGCTGGCCAACAAGACGATCGCGCTGGTTGCCGCCATGCGCGCCAGCCCGCCGCCGGCGCCGCCGCGCGAAACCGCCCCGGCCCAGCCGAAGATCACCGATCGTATCGGCCAGCCGGAAAGGCCAGCCAGCAGCCGTCCGGCCAATGCGCCGGCCGCCGACGTCGCGCAGAAGGTCGTGCTCTACGAGGAAGACCCGACCAATCCGCAAGGCAAGCGTTTCGTCGGCTCGGCGATCTGGCGCACCGAGACGGTGTCGCCCGGTCCCGGCCTCGCGCCCGAGCTCGCGGTCCGCTGTGATGTCGAAATCCCCGAGCGCCACATGCGCATGACCTGGTCGCTCCGCCGCAATACCGACAAGGCGCTGCCGGCGAGTCACACCATCGAGATCATGTTCACGCTGCCGGCCGATTTCTCGGAGGGCGGCATCCAGAATGTGCCGGGCGTGCTGATGAAGCAGAACGAACAGGCGCGGGGCGTGCCGCTCGCCGGTCTGGCCGTCAAGGTGACCAACGGATTCTTCCTGATCGGGCTCAATTCGGTCGAGGTCGACCTCGCCCGCAATATCGCGCTGCTCAAGGAGCGGCCGTGGTTCGATATCCCGATCGTCTACAATAACAACAAGCGCGCGCTGCTCGCGGTGGAGAAAGGCACGCCTGGTGAGCGTGCCTTCGAGGATGCCTTCCGCGCCTGGGGGCAGTAGGCAGGACCGTAACGGCTCCGATTATCGCATGTCGCGAGGCACCGGCAGGCCGTCGCGCGTCCACTGCCGCTTGGCGAGCTCCTGGGAGTAATACGGGCCTTCGATGTAACCGTAGATGCCCCAGCAGCCGCGGCGCCACTCGCACACCTGCTTGTCGCAGCGCCAGACGCGTTTGCAGCCATAGGGCACATGCGGTGCCGGCTTGGCTGCGACGGCGCCGGCATGGGGCGCTGGCTCGATCACCACCGCCTCGGCCTGTGGAGCGACCGTCACCTTGGAGTCGGCCGCCCGCGCTTGGGCCGCCGCAAAAACGGCGCCGGCGATCATCAGCAACGCGAACGCAATACGCCTCATGGGATGCTCCTCGGATCGACGGTGGAGGATGAGACGTCTGGCACGGCAACGCAAGCGTGCGGCCGGGTTACGGTCAACGGCAGCCGCCCAACCACCGGAAAAGCCGCGTCTTTTCGCTGCCGCGGCGTCGGGCCAACTAAATATTATGGCTCATTATTATACGATTGAACGGGTCGTTGCCTTCAAATAGAGTGATAGAGCACGGCATTGGGGGAAACAATCCATGAGCATCATGTCCAAGACGCTGGCGGCTGCGTTCCTTGTTGGCGGCGTTGCATCGGCCTTCGCGCAAAACAGTCCCGGCGTATTGCAGGTCCCGGCACCGAATCTCGGCAGGCCGCAGACCAATGCACAAGCCGTGCAGCAGAACCTGATCCGGCAGCATCTGCTCAACGGCGCGCAGATCCAGCAGGAGCCTGAGGGTGTGCTGGTGACGCCGGCGTCGAGCATTCCGCATCCGGTCGGATCGGGACTCAATCGCACACACTACAAAATCTTTTTCCCGGTCAAGGCGTTTGACCCCTCCAATTCGCTGAATGCGGCAGGCGGCCCCCCGTTTTCAGGGTACAATTACGAAACGCCAGCGTCGCTCGCCTGCGTCTACGCGCTTCAGCCGGTCAAGAAAGCCTGCAATCCCAATCTGCTCGGCAGCGCGGCGAATTCGAAGGGCGGCACCAAGGCCGTCGGCATTGTCGACGCCTACCACGCGCCAAATGCTCGGACCGACCTGAATTTCTATTCGACGCAATTCGGTCTGCCGCAGACCAACACCAACACCTTCATCATCTGGTACTGCGGAACGACGGTGGCGAGCTGCCAGCAGACCACGCCGCCACCTTATGACTCGGGCTGGGAGGGCGAGATATCGCTCGACGTGCAGATGGTCCACGCCATCGCGCCGCACGCCAAGATCATCCTGGTCGAGGCGCACTCCAACAGCGGCGCTGACCTCGGGGTCGCAGCGCAAAAGGCCGCCGATTTGGTCGCGGCCGCGGGCGGCGGCCAGGTGTCGATGAGTTTCGGCCATAACGAATACAACGGCGACCCGGTCGGCGATAATCCGATCTATACTCACAACAAGGTTTCATTCTTTGCGTCGACCGGTGACGCCCCCGGCGTCGAGTATCCGTCGGCGGCAACGAACGTGATCGCGGTCGGCGGCACCAGCGTGTCGCGCAATCCGAAGAACGGGAATCTTATTGGCGAGTCGGCCTGGTATGATGCCGGCGGCGGCGTGAGCGCCTATCAGCCCCGGCCCGCATATCAGGACAGCTTCTCGACCCTTCTGGGCACGCATCGCGGCGTGCCGGACGTCGCCGCCGTAGCGAATCCGCGGACCGGTGTCTGGATCTACATTGCAAACCAAAGCGGCTGGAACATTTTCGGCGGAACCAGCGCCGCGTCGCCGGTCATGGCGGCCATTGTGAACGTGGCCGGCCACTTCAAGACCACGTCGACGAACGAGCTGACTTTCATCTACGCCAATCGCACGACAACAGGTGCCTATTTCGACGTGAAGCAGGGCATTTGTGGCCCGTATACTGGTTACTGGGCCAAGCTCGGCTACGATCTCTGCACCGGCGTCGGCTCGCCGCGCGGCCTGGATGGCAAGTGATTCTCGGCAGTCGCGTCAGCGCCGCGGCTGCTGATCTTGCGGTTCGCGATTACCGCCCGGCTGCTCGCCGGGCGGCTGGTCGAAGCGGGGCACAAAAATCTCGTGATGGGTACGCTCGCGCCCGGGAGGCTGCGGCTTGCTGGAGTCCGGCCTCACCACGTCGCCCTGTCCGTTCCAGCCGGGAGGCGCGTCCTGCTTGATCGCGGTGTCGGCCGCCAGCGCGGCCGTAACGCCCGCGTAAAATGCCAGCGCGGCGGTCGCGGTCAGTATCATCCTCATCGTCCGCTCTCCTGATCGTTCACGCTGGCAGATAAACGCGGCCCAAACGTGTCGCGCAAAAGCCTGAATTGCCCCGCCTTATCGGCTTTCGCCGCATTAACCTTGTGGCGGAGGGGGCGCACGCGGCCTGCATGGCCGCGGCAGGCTGTGCTAAATTAATGTCTAGTCGGGGGAATCCGGCGGTTTCGCGTCGATGTCTGTCTCGGTCCAACTGAGTTTCGAGGATTACCTCGTCTCGATCGGCATGCTGAAGGCGTCTCCGAAAGGAGCCGCCGCGCGGCCGAAGGCAAGCTATCGCCAGTTGCTGGAGGAGACTGCTCAGGAGCCCGCTGCCTTCGCGCAGGCGGTCGCCGACTATCACAACTTGCCGCGGGTTTCGCTCACCGCCATGCGCGCGGGCACGCCGCTGCTCGAACGCTTCTCCTCGCGCTTCCTGCGTGAGTATGCCGCGTTTCCTTACGAAGCCGATGGCGAGATCCACCTGGCGCTGGCCGATCCGTCTGATCCCGCGATCCTGCGGATGATCGAACTGACCCTCGGCCGCTCGGCGGTGCGCGAGGTTGCCGCCTTCAACGAGATCGAGACGCTGCTGCGCGAGGTCGGAGGCGATCTCGAGCAGGAGAACGGCAACGGCATCGATGCCGCCGCTGCTGATCTCGGGCGTGGCGGCGAGGACGATGATCTCGATATCCTGCGCGACATGGCGTCGGGTGCGCCGGTGGTGCGCACCGTCAACGAGCTGTTCGAACGCGCGGTCGAAGTCCGGGCGACTGACATCCACATCGAACCGTTCCGCGGCCAGTTACAGGTGCGACTGCGTGTCGACGGCCTGCTGCGGGTGATCACGCCGCCGCCGGCCAGCATGATGCGCGCCATTATCTCGCGCGTGAAGATTCTTGCCGGCCTCAACATCGCCGAGCGCCGCCTGCCGCAGGATGGCCGCGCCCGCGTGCGCGTCGGCCATCTCGAGCTCGACATCCGCGTCGCCACCATGCCGACCGCGCACGGCGAGGCCGCGATCCTGCGCGTGCTCGAGCGCAACCAGCGGCTGCTCGACTTTTCGCGGCTCGGCTTCAGCGATCGCGACCGCCAGGTGCTGGAGCGTCATCTCGACGTGCCGCACGGCCTCATCATCGTCACCGGCCCGACCGGCAGCGGCAAGACCACGACGCTGGCGTCGGCTTTGGCGCGGCTCAACGCGCCGATCCGCAAGATCCTCACCATCGAGGACCCGATCGAATACGAGATCACCGGCGTCAATCAGACCCAGGTGAAGCCGGCGATCGGGCTGACCTTTGCCTCGGCGATGCGCTCGTTCCTGCGCCAGGACCCCGACGTCATCATGGTCGGCGAAATGCGCGATGGTGAGACCGCCAAGATCGGCATCCAGGCCTCCCTCACGGGCCACCTTGTGCTGACCACGCTGCACACCAACACCGCGGCGTCGAGCATCACGCGACTGATGGACATGGGCGTCGAGCCCTTCCTGCTCGCCTCGACCTTGCGCTGCATCCTGGCGCAGCGCCTGGTGCGCGTGCTGTGCCCGGATTGCCGCCGGATGGCGCCGCTCACCAAGGCGACCGTCGGCCGCGACCCGCGGTTCGCGTCGATCGGGTTAAAGGTCGGCGATCTGGTCGGGGAGCCGGTCGGCTGCGATCGCTGCGGCGGCGTCGGCTACCGCGGCCGGCTCGGTGTCTTTGAGATCCTCGAAGTCAGCGAGAAGGTGAGCCGCCTGATCGGCAAGGGAACCGACGACATCGATATCGAGCGCCAGGCGCGCGAGGAAGGCATGACGACGATGATCGAGGACGGCGTCGCCAAATGCCGCGCCGGCCTGACTTCGGTCGATGAAATCCTGCGCGTCATCGCGAGCCGCTGACGATGCCGACCTTCACCTACAAGGCCATGGACCCGCACTACCGGTTCATCACCGGGGAGATCGAAGCCGCCGACCTGGGCGAGGTCGGCCGCGAGCTTCAGAAGCTCGGCTATACGGTGCTCGACACTGCGGCCGGCAAGGGCCGGTCGAAGGACAGCAAGAGCTTCTTCACCTTTCGCCGGCCGGTCGGGCGCAAGGAGATCACGGTGTTCCTGCGCGAGCTGTCGCTGGTGCTGCGCGCCGGCCTCACGCTCGACGATGCCCTGTTGCTGCTGGCCGGCGAGGAAACGCCGGGCCTTGCCTCGATCATCCGCGACCTGCGCGCGGCGATCACTGCCGGGGCCAGTCTTGGCGATGCCCTGCAGCGCTATCCGCGCCTGTTCGGGCCGGACCTCGTGGCGATGGTGCGGGTGGCGGAGGCGACCGGCAATCTCGATGGCGTGCTCGAAGCGGTCGGCGAGGAGCGGGCGCGCACCGAACGCCTGCTCGACAAGGTGTCGTCGGCGCTGCGTTATCCGGCCGTGCTGCTGGTCGTCGCAGTGGGCGTATTGACGTTCTTCCTCATCTACGTCGTTCCGCAATTCGCTTCGGTGTTGCGCGACTTCGGCCAGGCGCCCAATGGGTTCGTCGGCGCCGTATTGGCGGCCTCGGATTTTTTCGTCGCCAACGGGGCGACGATGGCGGTGATCGCGGTGACGATAGTGGCGCTGGTGATTTTCGCGCTGCGTTTCCCGAAGGTGCGGGTCGCGGCCGCGCGGCGGATCAATCGGACGCCCGGACTGCGCGGCATTCTGGAACTGCGGCGCACCGTGATGTTCTGCTCGGGCCTGAGCACGCTGCTCGCGAACGGCGTCACGCTGACGGCGGCGCTGCGTGTTCTTGTCGACCTGCCGGGCGCGCTCGCCGCCGGCCTTGACAGCGTGGTCGAGAACGTGCGCCGCGGCGGGCGGCTGGTCGAGGCGCTGGCGCGCATCAATTACGTTCCACCGCTGGCGATCAAGATGCTGCGGGTCGGCGAGGAGTCCGGCGAGCTCGCGATCGTGGCGCGCCGCACGGCGGAGTTCTATGAGGCCAAATTGTCCGACCGGCTCGACCGCCTGGCGGGCGTGGTGGGGCCGGCGGCGATCGGGGCGATCGCCGGCAACGGCGGCCCGCGGATCGGTTCAAATCTCTCGGCGCGGCTGAGCGTCAACCAACTGGGGGGTTAGGGGCCCGGATAACAATGCTTC
>CAZNTY010000339.1:0-9609 GCA_964576085.1 uncultured Undibacter sp.
ACGAAAAGCGCGGCCCGGCGCTGGACGCGCGCTCCTGCGGGAGTGGTGCAGGAAGACGCCGCAAAAGAGCCTGCCCGAGTTGGGCCGAAGCGGGCTTGCCCGCCGAAGCTTCAGCGAAGGCGGGTGGAGCGCCATCAGGCGCCCCGCGTCTGCGCAAGCGGACGCGGCCTGTCCGCTACCGGCGCGCCTGATGGCGCTCCGTCCCCTCGCCGCGCAGGCGAGAGGGAAAGGCAGGTCCGGCGTACCCCGCGCCGCAAAGAACAGGGGCGCTTTCGCACGCCCGCTTTTCCTCGCACAGGATCACTCATGACCAATGCCACAGGACGAATCCGCACGCTGTCCCGTTCGCGCCTGTCGCGGCGGGATGCCAATAATCTGCTCTGCTACTGGCGCTTCTGCCGCAACGCCAGATGCGCGCGCTCGCGCGAATGCCGCGGCGAGCCCTGGCCGTGCAGCGAGGCGCATTGGCGCTTCCTCTCGCGCAACGAGCAGGCTTGGTACTACCGGCGGATCGGCCGTTATGACCTGTTGCCATGATCTGTTGCCATGACCTGTTGCCATGACCTGTTGCCATGACCTGCGTTGATTTGGCAGGGCGGCCCGACACGGTCATGGCTTGTCTCGGCCATCTACGCCTTTAGGGTAGGCGGAAAAGACATCTGCGATGAAGCCGAGCATGACAGAGGACGGAAGCATGTCCGACCACTACGACGCCCTGGAAACCCGCGATCCCGAAGCGCGCGAGCGCGACCTGTTTGCCCGGCTTCCAGAGGCCATCGCGCGCGCCATGGCCGCGCCGGGTTGGAGCAAGCAGCTTGCCGGCGTCGATCCGAAATCGGTTAGTTCGCGCGCGGCGCTTGCGACGCTGCCGGTGCTGCCGAAGTCGGCGATCGTCGCCTTGCAGAAGGCCGATCCGCCGTTCGGCGGGCTTAACCTGACGGCGCCCGGGCGTGCGCGCCGCCTGCAGATGTCGCCCGGGCCGCTGTTCGAGCCGGAGGGCCACGGCAAGGATTTTGGCAACAGCGCGCGTGCGCTGTTCGCGGCCGGCTTCCGCGCCGGCGATGTCGTGCACAACTCGTTCTCCTATCATTTGACGCCGGGCGCCTACATTCTCGAGGAAGGCTGCTTCGCGCTGGGCTGCGCGGTGATTCCGGGCGGCGTCGGCAACACCGAGCAGCAGCTCGAGGCGATCGCGCACTACAAGCCGAGCGGCTATGTCGGCACGCCGGACTTCCTGAAGATCCTGCTCGATACCGGCGAGAAGACCGGCAAGAGCGCATCGTCGTTCAGGCGCGCGCTCGTCTCCGGCGCGGCGCTGCCGCCGTCGCTGCGCGAGGAGCTCGGCCGGCGCGGCGTCGCGGCGGCGCAATGCTACGCGGTGGCCGAATGCGGCGTCATTTCCTACGAAAGCGAATCCCGTGAAGGCATGATCGTCAACGAGGACGTGATCGTCGAGATCGTGCGGCCCGGCACCGGCGATCCGGTGCCCGATGGCGAGGTCGGCGAGATCGTGGTCACCACCTTCAATCGCGACTATCCGATGATCCGGCTCGGCACCGGCGATCTCTCGGCCTTCATCGCGGGGCCGTCGCCGTGCGGGCGCACCAACCGCCGCATCAAGGGCTGGATGGGCCGGGCCGACCAGATCACCAAGGTGAAAGGCATGTTCGTGCATCCGCGCCAGGTCGCCGAGATCGCCAAGCGTCATCCCGAGATCGGCCGGCTGCGCCTCGTGGTCAGCCGCGCCGGCGAGCAGGACGCCATGACGCTCCTGGCGGAATGCGCCGCGCCGGCGGCCGGGCTCGATGCCGCGATCGCCGAGACCTTGCAGTCGGCCACAAAAGTCCGCGGCGCCGTGAAATTCGTCGCGCCGGGCTCGCTGCCGAACGACGGCAAGGTGATCGCCGACGAGCGCCCGGTATGAGCGCCGCGTCCGGCCGGATCGGCGTGCTGCTGGTCAATCTCGGCACGCCCGAGGCGACCGACTACTGGTCGATGCGCCGCTACCTCAAGGAGTTCCTGTCCGACCGCCGTGTGATCGAGGAAAACCGCCTCAAGTGGTGGCTGATCCTCAATCTCATCATTCTGACGGTGCGGCCGGCGCGCAAGGGCCGCGACTACGACAAGATCTGGAACCGCGACCGCGATGAATCGCCGCTCAAGACCATCACCCGCGCGCAGGCCGAGAAACTCGGCAAGAAGTTCGGCAAGAATCTCGGCAAGCACGTCACGGTCGACTGGGCGATGCGCTACGGCCATCCGTCGATCCCCGCGCGGCTCGCGGCGCTCTGCGAGGCGGGCTGCGATCGCATCCTGGTGATGCCGCTTTATCCGCAATACGCGGCGGCGACCACGGCGACGGTCTGTGACAAGGTGTTCGAGTCGCTTGCGGCGATGCGGCGCCAGCCGACGTTGCGCGTCGCGCCGCCTTACTACGACGATCCGGTCTATATCGAGGCGGTCGCGGCCTCGCTGACCTCGTCGCTCGCGAAACTATCGTTTAAGCCCGAGGTGATCCTCGCCTCGTTCCACGGCATGCCGGAGGACTACGTGGCCAAGGGCGATCCCTACCGTGCGCAGTGCGAGGAGACCGTGCGGCTGCTGCGCAAGGCGCTGCGCATGAACGACAAGACGTTGCGGCTGACGTTCCAGTCGCGCTTCGGCACGGCGGAATGGCTCAAGCCTTACACCGATATGACGGTGAAGGAGCTGGGCGAAAGCGGCGTGAAGAACATCGCGATCATCACTCCGGGCTTCGCCGCCGATTGCCTGGAGACGCTGGAGGAGATCGCGATGGAGAACGCGTCGATCTTCAAAACCGCCGGCGGCGAGAACTTCGCGGCGATCCCCTGCCTCAACGACAGCGCCGACGGGATGAAGGTGATCGAAACGGTGGTGCGACGGGAGCTCGCGGGATGGATTTGATCGTCATCCTGAGGTGGCCGCCGAAGGTGGCCCTCGAAGGATGACAGCCCCGATTCCTGGCCGTCATCCTTCGGGGCTCGCTTCGCTCGCGCCTCAGGATGACGGTTCTTGCTACGCCACGCCGGCGCGCAGCAGGTCGTGCATGTGCAGGATGCCGATCGGCTTGCGGCCTTCCGCCACGAACACCGCGGTGATCTTCGCGGAGTTCAGAATCTCCAGCGTCTCGGTGGCGAGCTGCTCGCCGCGCACCACCTTCGGGTTGGCGGTCATCACCTCGTCGACCGTCGCGCTGAGCAGGTCGGGCCGCATGTGGCGGCGCAGGTCGCCGTCGGTGACGATGCCGACCAGCATGCCGTGCGCGTCGACGATGCCGACGCAGCCGAAGCCCTTCGACGACATCTCGACGACGGCATCCGACATCCGGGTGCCGAGGGTCGCGAGCGGCATGCTGGCGCCCGAGTGCATCAGGTCGCGGGTGAACTTCAGCATCGCGCCGAGGCGTCCCGCCGGGTGCAGCAGGCCGAAATCGGTGGCGGTGAAGCCGCGGCTTTCGAGCAGCGTGATCGCCAGCGCGTCGCCGAGCGCGAGCTGCATCAGCGAGGAGGTGGTCGGCGCGAGATTGTGCGGGCAGGCCTCGCGCGCCTCGGGTAGAGCGAGCGTGACGTCGGCGGCGTTGCCGAGCGTCGAATCGCCTTTCGCGGTGATGGCGATCAGCTTGATGCGATGGCGGCGCGAGTATTCGATCAGGCTCTTGAGCTCGGCGGTCTCGCCCGACCACGACAGCGCCATGATGACGTCGGTCTCCGGCGCGATCATGCCGAGGTCGCCGTGGCCGGCGTCGGCGGCGTGGATGAAGAAGGCCGGCGTGCCGGTCGAGGCGAGGGTGGCGGCGATCTTGCGGGCGATGTGGCCCGATTTGCCCATGCCGGTGACGATGACGCGGCCGGGCATGGTTCGGATCAGCTCGACGGCGGCCAGGAAGGCGGCGCCGAGCCCGTCGCGCAGCGCCGCCGACAGCGCGCCGAGGCCCTCGGATTCGACCGACAGGGCCCGCACCGCCGAGGCGATCAAGGCGGCATGATTCGTGTTTTGGGCCCCGAGGGGCTTCGATTTTGCCATTGAGTTCCGCGAGTTGGCGGCCGGTGCGGCCACGGCCTGAGATACCACGGATCGGCGGCTCGCGCGAAGCATGTCGGTCCGGTCAACGCCCCGTTAACCATAACCGTTTTTACTCCGTTAACCAAAATTTACCGGCCGGCGCGCCACGCCGCGGCGCGGGCGCGCGCCGGTCGTGTCCTGTCGGCCCGGCGGAGGACCTTTCGGAGTTGGCGCGCTCTCGCATCCCGGTTGTTCTGCGCGGCATCGGCCTTCTCGCCGCATGCGGTGCGCTGGCGCCCCATGCGGCGTCCGCGCAGGCGCAGCCGCTCGCGCAGGCCGCTCCGGCGTCGCCGTTTCCCTACGATCCGCTGGCGCCGACGACGACCGACAACGGCGAGCGGAAGAAGCCGCAGCCTTACCAGACCTTCGAACAGCGTCCGCCCGCGCGCAGCGAGACCACGACCTTCGCGCCGCCTGCGGCGTCGGGTGCCGGCAAGACCGGCTTCGATTCCACCAATGCGCGGACCGCGCGCCGGACCACGAGCAAGGCGAAGGCGGCGCGCGACGAGCAGGAGACACGTGCCATCGCGCCGGGCCCTGCGGTTGCGGCGCCGACATCGTCCGGGCGGCCGGCATCGTCGACCAATCCACCCGCGACCGCACAAGCCTCTTATGCGATGGCTGGTCAGCCGAACCAGCCGCCGGTCGAGGTCGGCAACGTTCCGCCCACCCGCAAGAAAAAGAAGAAGACGGCCGAAGCCGATCCCTACGATCCGCTCGGCTGGCGCTCCGGCGGCCTGCTGTACTATCCGGCGATCGAGCTGATCGGGGGCTACGATTCCAATCCGGAGCGCACCGCCAACGGCAAGGGCGCGTCCTCGATCACCGTTGCGCCCGAACTGCGCGTCCGCTCCGACTGGGGCCGGCACGACTTCAAGGCCGACTTGCGCGGCAGCTACAACTGGTACTCGCCGGACGCGACGCCATCGCTCGACCGGCCCTATTTCAATGGCACCGCGGACGGCCGCATCGACGTGATCGACGGCACGCGCATCGACCTCGCCGGCCGGGTTCTGGTCTCGACCGACAATCCCAACAGCCCGAACCTGCAGGCCGGCCTCGCCAAGCTGCCGGTCTTCACCAGCTTCGGCGGCACCGCCGGCGTCGGGCAGAAATTCAACCGCTTCGATGTCAGCGTGAAAGGCACCGTGGATCGCACGGTGTATCAGGACTCCGAGCTCACCGATGGAACGACCGCGAGCAACGAAGACCGCAACTTCAATCAATACGGCGTCCTGCTGCGCGCCGGCTACGAGCTGACGCCCGGCGTGACGCCCTATGTCGAAGTCGGCGGCGATACGCGCCAGCACGACCTTGCCGTCGACTCGTCCGGGTTCCGGCGGGATTCGACCGGCTGGACCGCGCTTCTCGGCTCGACCTTCGAGCTGTCACGGCTGCTCACCGGCGACATCGCCGTCGGTTACGTGCGGCGCGACTACGACGATCCGCGGCTCATCCCGCTCAAGGGCTTCACCGGCAAAGGCTCGCTGACCTGGACCGCGACGCCGCTCACCACCGTGAAATTCACGGCGACCTCGACGGTCGGCGAATCCGACCAGGCTTTCGTCTCGGGCGTGCTCTATCGCGACGCCGGCATCGAGGTCGATCACGCATTCCGGCGCTGGCTGATCGGCTCGCTCAAGGGCGGCTTCGGCATCGACGACTATGTCGGCTCGCCGCGAACCGACCACCGCTATTATTTCGGCGGCGGGCTGACCTACAAGCTCAACCGCTTCGTCCAGATCAAGGGCGAGGCGCGGCACGAATGGCTCAAGTCGAGCGAGTCGGCGAACGACTATTCGGCCAACGTGGTCTTGCTCGGCCTGCGCGTGCAGTACTGAGCGGGCTATTTGCCGAGCAGCCGCGAGAACTCGGCGCGCAGGGCCGGCGCCAGGTCGGGGCGTTCGAGTGCATAGGCGATGTTGGCGGCGAGAAAGCCGATCTTGGATCCGCAGTCGAAGCTGCGGCCCTCGAATTTCAGGCCGTAGAACGGCTGCGTCCGCGCGAGCGCGATCATCGCGTCGGTCAGCTGGATTTCGCCGCCGGTGCCGGCCTGCTGGCTGGCGAGCACCTCGAAGATCTCCGGCTGGAGGATATAGCGGCCGGTGATGATGAGATTCGACGGCGCTTCGGCGGGTTTTGGTTTCTCGACCATCCCGGTGATCTCGAAGGCCTTGCCATGCGTCTTGCCGACACCGACGACACCGTAGCTTCCGACGTTGGCGGCGGGGATTTCCTCGACCGCGATGATATTGGCCTTGGGATCGAGGCCGCTTGCAGCTTCGATCATCTGCTGCAGACAGCCCTTGCTGTGCTGCACCAGCACGTCGGGGAGCAGCAGGGCAAAAGGTTCGGGGCCGACCAGTTCGCGCGCACACCAGACCGCATGGCCGAGGCCGAGCGGCAGCTGCTGGCGGGTGAAGCTGACCGTTCCGGCCGGCGGCAGGTCATCCTCCAGCAGGGCGAGCTCGGTCTTCTTGCCGCGCTCGGTCAGCGTCAGTTCAAGCTCAAACTGCCGGTCGAAATGGTCCTCGATCACCGACTTGTTGCGGCCGGTGACGAAGATCAGATGCTCGATGCCGGCGGCACGCGCCTCGTCGACCACGTGCTGGATCAGCGGCCGGTCGACCACCGGCAGCATTTCCTTCGGCATCGCTTTGGTCGCCGGCAGGAACCTTGTTCCAAGACCGGCAACCGGAAAGATGGCTTTGCGAATCCGGGTCATGCGGACGCCATGATGCTGGGTGACATCGTCCTTAAAAGCATGCTGCGGCTGCAAAATCCAGAGAGGGTCGGCCGTTCGGCCGCACCGTTAACGCGCTCGAAAGGTTATCCGATCACCCATAAGATGTGGGTGTGGACGAGAAACACATGCGACACTTCCGATCGGCGGCGGCAGCCGCGATCCTGCTGACGGCGGGACTTGGCGGGTCAGCGCCGGCTTCGGCTCAATCGACGACCGGCGCGATTCCGTACGCGGCGCAGTCGACACAGTCCGTGCCGTCATGGAGCGGAGACTCCGGCTCGTCCGGTGATCCGGCGATGACCGCCGACGCGATCCGCGCGGCGGCCGCGAATTTCCAGAACTGCCTCGATGGCCTATGGCCATTGGCCGCAAAGCACAAGATCTCGCGCGCGACCTATGTCGCGGTGACGCGGACCCTGACGCCTGACCTGCGGATCATGGACCTGCTCGACAACCAGCCGGAGTTCACCAAGTCGTTCTGGGATTATCTCGACATCCTTGTGACCGACGCGCGCATCGAGCAGGGCCGCGCGTTGCTCGATAAATATGCCGCGACATTCGACGCGGTCGAGAAAGCCTATGGCGTCGACCGCTATACGCTGGCCGCGATCTGGGGCGTCGAAACCAACTATGGCGCGCTGGCCGGCGAGCGTCCGGTGTTGCGCTCGACGGCGACGCTTGCCTGCATCGGCCGCCGCCAGCAGTATTTCCGCACCGAGTTCCTGGCCGCGCTCGAGATCGTGCAACACGGCGACGTGCCGGCCGACAGGCTGGTCGGCTCCTGGGCCGGCGCGTTCGGCCCGACCCAGTTCATGCCGACCGCATTCAAGAAATATGCCGTCGATTTCGACCGAGACGGCCGCCGCGACGTGGTGGACTCCATTGCCGATATGCTGGCTTCGACCGCCAACAATTTGAAGAGAGACGGCTGGGTCACCGGCGAGGGCTGGGGCTACGAGGTCGTGGTGCCGGCGAATTTCGATTTCCGCCTGGCCGACCGCGACCGCTCGCTGCCGATCCACGACTGGATGAGGCTCGGCATCACGCGCGCGTCCGGCGAGCCGTTCCCGCGGCCGGGCGAGCGCGCCTACCTTCTGGTGCCGGCCGGCGTGCAGGGCCCGGGCTTCCTGATGCTGCAGAATTTTCGCGTCATCATGAAATACAACCCGGCCGAGGCTTATGCGCTCGCGATCGGCCATCTCGCCGACCGGCTGCGCGGCGGCGGGCCGCTGGTGCAGAGCTGGCCGCGCTACGAACACGTGCTGTCGCGCTCCGAACGACTGGAATTGCAGCAGCATCTCGTGCGTCACGGCTATGATATCGGTGAGCCGGACGGCCTGCTCGGCGGCCGGACCCGTGCCGCGATCCGCGATTTCCAGGCCCGTCTCGGCCAGGTTCCGGATGGCTTTGCGTCCTCCTCTGTGCTCGAAGAGCTGCGCGCGCGCTAACCTTCAAAGCGACATTTTTGCCGCCCATCCTGGCTTGCCCTATAAAAAGGAGGCTGCGGCTCGGTCCCGGCCATCGCAGGTCGAATGAGCGCGAAACTGTCTAGAACCGTTATTGCTGCGCTGCTGTTCGGCGCGCTGGAGCTTGCCGGCGTGCTCGCGGTCAATGTCGCCCTGACGCAGCCGGCGGCGGCGCAGCTCTTCGGCGACCGCCGTGGCGGCGGTTTCTTCGATTCCCTGTTCGGGCCGCGCCGCTATGGCCCGATCGAGCGCGACATCCCGATGCAGCAGCCGGCGCCGGTGGATTCGTCCCGCGCGCCGCCGCCGAAGAAGTCCGATGCCACCCCGACGCTGTCCGTCATGGTGCTGGGCGACTCGATGGCCGACTGGCTCGGCTATGGGCTCGAGGAGGCGTTCTCGGATTCGCCCGAGATCGCCATCGTGCGCAAGACGAAGCTGCATTCCGGGCTGATCCGCTACGAGCCGAAAAGCGACCTCGACTGGTGGCACGTCGCGCGCGACCTGCTGTCGAAGGAGAAGGTGGACTTCGTCGTGATGATGCTCGGCGTCGACGACCGCACCAGCATC
Organism: uncultured Undibacter sp.; assembly: GCA_964576085.1. Taxonomy (GTDB): domain Bacteria; phylum Pseudomonadota; class Alphaproteobacteria; order Rhizobiales; family Xanthobacteraceae; genus Pseudolabrys. The sequence continues at coordinate 8,863 of CAZNTY010000339.1, forward strand.
CGCGAGAGCCAGGCCGAACGCGATGCCGCCAAAAAAGAAAAGGACGAGAAGGCCGGCGATAAAGGCGACAAAAAAAGCCCGGATGCCGCCAAGGACGACAACGACGAGGACGCGAAAGCCGACGACGACGCGGCGCTGATCGCGCCCGAGCCCAAACGCGGTGCGAATCCCGGCGTGGCCGAATTCCGCACCGAGCGTTGGGAGCAGATCTACACGAGGCGGATCGACGACACGATCGCTGCGCTCAAGAGCAAGGGCGTGCCGGTGCTCTGGGTCGGGCTGCCGTCGATCCGGGGCACGCGATCGACCGCCGACGCCGTCTACCTGAACGATCTTTATCGCGCCCGGGCCGAAAAGGCCGGGATCGTTTACGTCGACGTCTGGGACGGCTTCATCGACGAGGCCGGCAAGTTCACTTACACCGGGCCGGACTTCGAAGGCCAGATTCGCCGCCTGCGGTCGGGTGACGGCGTGCATTTCACGAAGAACGGCGCCCGCAAGCTCGCGCACTATGTCGAGCGCGAGCTGCGGCGCTTCATCGCGAACCGTGCGCTGCCGATGGCCCTGCCGTCCGGCGGCCAGCAGCTGCAAGGCACCGCGAACGAGCCTGCGGCCCGCCCTGTCGCGGGGCCGGTGCAGGCGCTGACTGGAATCGCCACCACCAGCGAAGACCTGCTGGGCGGCGGTGCGACACGGCCCGTGCATTCCGATCCGACCGCGACGCGCGTGCTGGTCAAGGGCGAGTCC
>CAZNTY010000340.1:0-2759 GCA_964576085.1 uncultured Undibacter sp.
CCGAGACGCCATCGCTGCAAGGCTTCGTTGCCTGGCTGCGCGCGGCGCAGACCGAGATCAAGCGCGATATGGAAATGGACCGTGACGAGGTGCGGGTGATGACCGTGCACGGCGCCAAGGGACTCGAGGCGCCGTTCGTCATTCTCGCCGAAACCACGACCCCGCCGCAGGGCTGGCACCCGCCGTCGCTGCTCCATCTGCCGCCCGAGAGGCCGGTGCCGGGCGCGGCCGGTCCGCTGGTCTGGGCCACCGCGAAAACGAACGACGTGGGACCGATGGCGGCCGCACGCGCCGCGGCTCTCGCCGAGATACGCGACGAGTACCGGCGGCTGCTCTACGTGGCGATGACGCGCGCCATCGAACGCGTTGTCGTGTGCGGCACGGATCCTGGCAGAAAGCTTCCCGAAGGCTGCTGGTACGAGCTGATAACCGCGGCACTGAAGGCTGAATGCAAGACCGAGCCCGCCGACGATGGCGACGGCGAGGTGCTGCGCTTTCGCAAGGTGCCGGACGAAACGAAGAAGACGGAGAAGGAGGCCTGCGCTCCGTCGCAGAGCGTGGAGGTGCCGGCCTGGCTCGACAGGCCGGTCGCCGCGACGCCGAAAGCAGCCTCGATCGCGCCGTCCGGTTTTTCCGCGCAGAACGAGGCGCAGCCGGCCAATCTCGCGCAGGCGCGCCAGCGCGCCATGATCCGCGGCGGCCTTATGCACCGCTTGCTGCAATCGCTGCCGGACATTCCCGCGGACCGCCGAGAGACGGCGGCGGCCGAGTTCCTGCGCCGCGCCGGTGCAGACATGAGCGCGGAACAGCGCGAAGCGGTGGCCGATATTGCCGGGCAGGCGCTGAAGCTCCTTGCCGACGCCCGGTGTTCGGAACTGTTCGGCCCCGGCTCGCGGGCCGAGGTGCCGATCGTCGGCACGGTGGCCGGCCGGCCGGTCAACGGCGTGCTCGACCGCATCGCCATCATGCCGGCCGCTGTCCTGATCGGCGATTTCAAGACCGGACAGCGAATCGATCCGCCGCCCTCGTCATACGTGACGCAACTCGCGCTCTACCGCGCGGTGCTCGCCAAGCTCTATCGTGACCGGCCGATCCGCGCCGCCCTGATCTGGACCGAAGTGCCTGAATTCGTGGAGCTTTCGGCTGAAGCCTTGGACGAGGCGCTTGCCGCCGTCACCTCCGCGTGAACCGCCTTGACGCTGTCGTACGCCATTCATAGGTTCGGCGCCTCACAATTTCCGCGCACGCGCAATCCAAAAAACGAGGTGTTCCATGGCCGTCGGCAAAACTTCTGACGCGAGCTTCGAATCGGACGTTCTCAAGTCGTCCGAGCCGGTGGTGGTGGATTTCTGGGCCGAATGGTGCGGCCCCTGCCGGATGATCGCGCCGGCGCTGGAGGAGATTTCCGGCGCGATGGGCGACAAGGTGAAGATCGTCAAGCTCAACGTCGACGAGAACCCGAATACCGCGGCGAAATACGGCATCATGTCGATCCCGACCTTGATGCTGTTCAAGAACGGCGAGATCGCATCGCGCCAGGTCGGCGCGGCGCCGAAGCAGAAGCTGCAGCAGTGGATCGCCGGCGCGGTCTAAGACGCCTGAAATAATTGTCCCGACGGCCGGCCTTTGTGCCGGCCGTTTGCGTTTATGGATGCATGACGCTGGCACTGCCGAAAAAGCTCGCGCCGATGGAAGCCCTGTCGGTCGACGAGATTCCGTCCGGCAAGGAGTGGCAATACGAGCCGAAGTGGGACGGCTTCCGCTGCATCCTGCGGCGTGACGGCGGCAATGTCGAGTTGCGCTCGAAGTCCGGGCAGCCGTTGACGCGCTACTACCCCGAGCTGGCCGAGGCGGGCCGGGCGATCAAGGCAAGGCAATTTGCGCTCGATGGTGAGATCGTCGTGCCGCGCGACGGCGCCTTCTCCTTCGACGACCTGCTGCAGCGCATCCATCCCGCGGCAAGCCGCGTTGCGAAGCTGGCGAAGGAAACGCCGGCCCTGCTGATCGTGTTCGACCTGCTGGCCGACGAGACCGGGCGCTCGCTTGTCGATCTGCCGCTCGGCCAGCGGCGCGCCGCACTCGAACGGTTTGCGCAACGATATCTGCGCGGCCACAAAAGTTTCCGGCTGTCGCCCGCAACGACCGCGCTCGCGCAGGCGAGGACATGGCTGAAGGGCGTCGGCGCGACGCTCGACGGCATCATCGCCAAGCGGCGCGACCTGCCGTATCAATCCGGCAATCGCCACGGCATGCAGTAGATCAAGAATTTTCGCTCGGCCGACTGCGTGGTCGGCGGCTTTCGCTACAATGAGGGCAAGCCGACGGTGGGCTCGCTGCTGCTCGGACTTTATGACGACGCCGGCCTGCTCAACCACGTCGGCTTCACCTCATCGCTGAAACGCGAGGAAAAGGACGCGCTGACGAAGCGGCTCGAAAGGCTGGTCGCGCCGCCCGGCTTCACCGGCGACAAGCCCGGCGGCCCGAGCCGCTGGTCGACCCGGCGCTCGGCGCAATGGCAACCGCTCAAGCCCGTTCTGGTCGTCGAGGTCTGTTACGACCACTTCACCGGCGGCCGCTTCCGTCACGGGACGCGGCTGCTGCGCTGGCGGCCGGACAAGGCGCCGCGCCAATGCACGATGGAGCAGGTGCAGCAAAAGAAGGCGGATCTCATGAAGCTGCTGACGTAGCCGCTATTGCGGCAGGGTGCCGTTCGCCTTGAGGACTTCGCCGGCGAGATAAAGCGAGCCGGTAATCAGAAT
>CAZNTY010000341.1:0-15520 GCA_964576085.1 uncultured Undibacter sp.
AGCGCTTGGTCGGCGTGGTCTCGCCCACGACGGCGAAATCGAGCCCCCATTTGCGGAAGATCGCCTCGGCCTCTTTCTCCTTCTCCGGCTTGAGCACCATGAGCATGCGCTCCTGGCTCTCCGACAGCATCATCTCGTAGGCGCTCATCCCAGCCTCGCGGGTCGGCACCTTGTCGAGATCGAGGTGGATGCCGAGGTCGCCCTTGGCGCCCATCTCGACCGCCGAGCAGGTCAACCCCGCCGCGCCCATGTCCTGGATCGCGATCACGCAGCCCTTGTCCATGATTTCGAGACAGGCCTCGAGCAGCAGCTTCTCCGCGAACGGATCGCCGACCTGCACGGTCGGGCGCTTTTCGTCCGACTTGTCGTCGAACTCGGCCGAGGCCATCGAGGCGCCGTGGATGCCGTCGCGCCCGGTCTTGGAGCCGAGATAGACGATCGGCATGCCGACGCCCGAGGCCGCCGCATAGAAAATCTTGTCCTTCTCCGCGAGCCCGACCGCCATGGCGTTGACGAGGCAGTTGCCGTCATAGCGCGAATGAAAGCGCACCGATCCGCCGACGGTCGGCACGCCGAAAGAGTTGCCGTAGCCGCCGATGCCGGCGACCACGCCCGACACCAGATGCCGCGTTTTCGGGTGCGTCGGATCGCCGAAGGAGAGCGCGTTGAGGCAGGCGATCGGCCGCGCGCCCATCGTGAACACGTCGCGCAGGATGCCGCCGACACCGGTCGCGGCCCCCTGATAGGGCTCGATATAGCTCGGGTGGTTGTGGCTCTCCATCTTGAAGACGCAGGCCAGGCCGTCGCCGATATCGATCACCCCGGCGTTCTCGCCCGGTCCCTGGATCACCCACGGCGCCTTGGTCGGCAGCGTGCGCAGGTGGACCTTCGAGGATTTGTACGAGCAATGCTCGTTCCACATCGCCGAGAAGATGCCGAGCTCGGTCAGCGTCGGCTCGCGGCCGATCAGCGCGAGGATGCGCTGGTATTCGTCCGGCTTGAGCCCGTGCTCGGCGACCAGCTCGGGCGTGATGGCAGGTTCGTTACGAATCAACTGGGGCGCCGCCTGTTCGAGGATCGGGCAAGCGTTAGGCATTCTGCCCGGCCCTGTAAACCGGGAAGATTGCAGATTTCGGACGCGCCGCGGTTGCTGTGAATTACGCGGGCGTCGTCCCGAAGTCGTCGATGGAATTGACGGTTACGGCGGCGGCGTGTCGGCGAACGAGACGACGGCACCCGAAAAGTTCGCGCCGCCTCCAGGCATGACCGCCAAGAACGTCGAGCCGACATGCAGCAGCGGCCCGACCGTGGGCTGAAAACCATCGTTCACCGTGCCGGGATCGGGGAAATTGAGCCAATGAATGTAGCTGCCGCCGCCCGTGATGCTGAACGCGGTGCCACAGCCGATCCCGCAGCCCGCCCCGCCGCCATACCGCGTAGTGCCGACGAAATGCGCGCTGCCGTTGAACGTGAAACCACCCATGGGGTTGCGGCCGTCAGAGCCGCCCATGAACTTGTGAATATCGGTCTTGACCCAGTGAGTGCCCTGCTTCGCGATCTTGAACGCCGTGCCGCAGCCGGAGGCGCAAACGCCTGAATTGGTCGTGCCGCCAAATTGCGTCGTTCCATAAATGCTTTCGTCGCCGTCGACGGCAAGATTGTCGTTCGGCTGGCTGCCGTCGTTGTTTGCAACGCCCTGGAAATTATAGACGACCTGATAGTGCCAGCCGGTCTTTCCGGGCAGTGGCGTCAGCAGGCGGAAGATCACGCCGTCGAGCAGGCTGGTGCCGCCGGACGCGCTGCCGTAAAGCGCGGTCTTGCCGTTATTGAATGTCAGGCCGCCGCTCGGTACCGCGCCCGTGGCGTGGTTGAAGTTGTGGATCACGGCGTAGGTCCATGGATCGGTGTCCACCGCCGGCCGCGTCAGCTGGAAGACGACGCCACAACCACCGCGATCGCCGGTGCAGTAATTGTCCGGGCCGCCGTATTGAGTCGCGCCGTAGAGGTTTTTCTGAGTAGCGTCGAACACGAGCTGTCCGACCGGAGACGAGCCCTTGGCGTGATGAAAACGCCAGAGCACTTTGTAGGTCCAGGCGCCCACGCCGTTTTGCGGCCGGACCAGCTCGAAGGCCACGCCGCAACCCTGCCCTCCGCAATCGGCCATGGCGCCGCCCAAGAGCGTGACGCCGTAAAGATTGCCGGCCTGGTCCGGAATGAGCGCGCCGTTCGGGAACGCGCCAAGCGCGCCGCCCTTGAAATTGTAGAGCACCTGGAAGCCGGTGGGCTTGTTTCCGTTTCGCTGCAGGACGCGATAGATCAGGCCCTTGGTCTTGTTGCCGCCGAGCTTGGAAACGCCGTACTGATAACCGTCACCGATCGATGTCAGGCCGAACTCCGGCTGGGACGCGCTTGGCGCTCCGGTGAATGAATAGACCAGCCTGTCGGTCGCGGATGCGGCGGTCGTCGCGACTGCGGCGACACCAAAAATTGCGCCGGCAAGAAAAACGGCGCGCGTCAGCACATTGTATCTTGCGGTGTATTTTACGGTCATCGTTGCCCCCCGATAGTTCCCGGGGGAACTTTAGGTCGGCCCGCCACCTCGCGTAAACGGCGCCGGCGACAACCGGCATATAAATTTCGTGTAACCGCTCAGGCGGCCTTGCGAAAATGATCGGCGAGCCCCGCGAACAGCCCGCGGCCGTCGGTCGGGCCGATCGCGGCTTCGACGTGGTTCTCCGGATGCGGCATCATGCCGAGCACGTTGCCGCGCGCGTTGACGATGCCGGCAATGGCGTTGATGGCGCCGTTGTGATTCCAGTTCGGATCGATCATGCCGTCCGGCGATGCGTAGCGGAACAACACCCGCCCTTCGCCTTCGAGCCGCGCGATGGTTTCGCCGTCGGCGATGTAGTTGCCCTCGCCATGCGCGACCGGCACGCGGATCACCTGCCCGGCGTTGTAGCCGCGCGTGAACGGGCTGTCGGACCGCTCGACCCGCAGATAGACGTCGCGACAGATGAAGCGCAAATTCTGGTTGCGCATCAGCACGCCGGGCAACAGACCGCTCTCGCACAGGATCTGGAAGCCGTTGCAGACGCCGAGCACCAGGCCGCCGCGGTCAGCGAACCGGCGCACCGCGTCCATGACCGGCGAGCGCGCGGCAATGGCGCCGCAGCGCAGGTAGTCACCGTAGGAAAAGCCGCCGGGGATGACGACGAGGTCGGTGCCGGCGGGCAGTTCGCGCTCGGCATGCCAGACCATCGCCGGTTCATGACCGAAGGTCAGTTTCAGCGTCCGGGCCATGTCCCGTTCCCGATTGATTCCAGGAAAAACGAGGACAGCGGATTTCACCCGATCACCTCGACCCGATAATTCTCAATCACCGTGTTTGCCAGCAGCTTGTCGGCGGCCTGCTTGAGTAGCGCCTCGGCCCTGGCCCTGTCGGCGCCTTCAAGCTCGATGTCGAATACCTTGCCCTGCCGCACGCTGGCGATGCCCTCGACGCCGAGCGAGCGCAGCGCGCCCTCGATCGCCTTGCCTTGCGGATCGAGGATGCCGGATTTCAGCGTGACGGTGACACGGGCCTTCATGGGTTCAGGATTACCGCAGGACTCGTGAAAGCGGGGGACAATAAGCCCGCTATCCACGTCTAACCACAGGCAGGCCGAAAAACGCCTGCCGCGAACAAGCCTAGCCTTTCACCAGCACCGGACCGGTGCCGCGCGGCGGCTCGCCCTCGTTCATGATGCCGAGCCGCTTGGCCCCCGCGGTATAGGCCTCCAGGAGCCCGCCGAGATCCTTGCGGAAGCGGTCCTTGTCGAGCTTCTCGTTCGACTTGATGTCCCACAGGCGGCAGCTATCCGGCGAAATCTCGTCGGCGACCACGATGCGCATGACGTCGTTTTCCCACAGCCGGCCGGCTTCCATCTTGAAGTCGACCAGGCGGATGCCGACGCCAAGGAACAGTCCGGACAGGAAGTCGTTGACGCGGATGGCGAGCGCCATGATGTCATCGATCTCCTGCGGCGATGCCCAGCCGAACGCAGTGATGTGCTCCTCCGACACCATCGGATTATCGAGCTGCGCGTTCTTGTAATAGAACTCGATGATCGAGCGCGGCAGCTGCGTGCCCTCCTCGATGCCGAGGCGCTTCGCCAGCGAGCCGGCGGCGACGTTGCGCACCACGACCTCGAGCGGAATGATCTCGACCTCGCGAATCAACTGCTCGCGCATGTTGAGGCGGCGGATGAAATGCGTGGGAACCCCGATATCGTTCAGGTGCTGGAAGACGTATTCGGAGATCCGGTTGTTGAGCACGCCCTTGCCTTCGATCACCTCGTGCTTCTTCGCGTTGAAGGCGGTGGCGTCATCCTTGAAGTGCTGGATCAGCGTGCCAGGCTCGGGGCCCTCATACAGGACCTTCGCCTTGCCTTCATAAATGCGGCGACGGCGGCTCATGGGGGTATACCGTGGTTTCTGAAAGTCCATCGGATGCCGTGGCTCCTCTTTAACAGCTTACGTGTGAGATCCGCGGCGGCGGAACAAGACCAGCGACTCTGGCAAGATATTATGTGGCCTGTTCCCGCACCGGAAGCTAGCCCATAGGCCGGTCTGGCACAATCGCGCCGGTTTCGCGTTTTCCACTTCGCGTTTCGCGCGCAACGTGCGGCCCCGAGTTGCCTTGACGCTCCTGCGACGATATGCAAGGCGCAAGCACCGATGTCACCTGAATTTGCGAGGGGCGCGACATGACGACCACATTCGACAAGCGCGAGGAAGGCTTCGAGAAGCAGTTCGCGCATGACGAGGAATTGCGGTTCAAGGCGACCGCCCGGCGCAACAAATTGCTGGGCCTGTGGGCGGCCGAGAAAATGGGCCTCGCCGGCGCCGAGGCCGAAGCCTACGCCAAGACCGTTGTCATGGCCGACTTCGAGGAAGTCGGAGACCACGACGTTTTTCGCAAAATCCGCAAGGATTTCGACGACAGGAAGGCCGCCGTGTCCGACCAGGACATCCAGCGCGCGATGCACGAGCTGATGGCCAGGGCCATCGAGCAGATCAAGGCGGGTGGATAACCGCCTGATCCGGGTCCCCCGGCTTGTGCGAAGCCCTCCCGGCTTGCTTTAATTCGAAAGCATTTGACGGCCGGCGCAACCGGCCGCGACCAACCGGACGGACTTCATGACACCCTTGCCTCATTTTTCCCTCGCGCGGCGCCTGCGCGCCGGTGAAACCGTTTATTGCGCCTGGTGCTCGCTGGCCTCACCGATCATCACCGAGATTGCGGCGCGCGAAGGCTTCGCGGCGGTCGGCATCGACGGACAACATGGCCTTTGGGATTCGGAAACCGTGCGCAGCGCGGTCACGGCGATCCGTCACGGCGGCGCGGCGCCGATCGTGCGCATCGCGCTCGAGGATTTCGGTGCCGCCTCCCGCGCGCTGGACTGGGGCGCGGAGGGCATCATCGCGCCGATGATCAACACGGTCGCAGACGCCAAGCGGTTCGTCGACGCCTGCAAGTTTCCGCCGCTCGGCGAGCGCTCCTGGGGCCCGCACCGGGCGATGATGCTCGCCGGCATCGGTGACGCCAAGACCTACCTGCGCGACGCCAACGACAACGTCGTCACCATCGCGATGATCGAGACCCAGGAGGCGATGGACAACCTCGACGCCATCGCGGCGGTGCCGGGTCTCGACGTGCTGTTCATCGGCCCCTCCGACCTGTCGATCACGCTGACGAAAGGCGCGGAGCTCGATCCGCACTCCAAGGTCGTCGAGGCGGCCAATGACAAGGTCCTTGCCGCAGCCAAAAAGGCCGGCAAGATCGCCGGGCTCTACTGCGCAACCGCGGAGCGCGCGGTCGAGGTCGGCAGGCGCGGCTTCCGTTATTGCGCGGTCGGCAACGACCTCGGCTTCATCCGCACCGCCTTTGCGAACGCGGTGAAGGTGACGAAGGCGGGCTGATTGTTTTGCTCGTTCTCAGGCTGTCATCACCCGCGACCCGCCTACGCTAAAGCTTCGGCGGGTGAGCTAGGCGGAGTCCGCCGCAGCCTTGGCAAAGGCGGAAGGCCGGCGATCCAGTAATCACGGCGCTCGCAGTGTTTACTGGATGCCCCGCTTTCGCGGGGCATGACATCATTGAATGGCGCCGGCGAGTGCATCCAAAGCACCGCCAAGATTCTTTTCAACATCGTTAGCTTTAACTTCGACGACCCTATAACCGTGCGCTTCGAGCCACGTTCGTTTCGTTGAGCGCGTCTGCGCGGCAACGGCGCCCTCCTCCTCAGGCACCAGTTCGATCACGCATTTGAGCGGAAACGAGACGAAGTCGACGATGTGCGGGCCGATCGGCGTCTGACGCTTGAAGCCGCGGCCGGCGAAGCGCCGGTCGGTGGTCAGCGCCTGCCACAACATCCGCTCCGCCTCGGTCGGATTGCGACGGAGCAGCCGCGCCAGGCCGCGCACCGGCCCGCGCTCGTTCGGCACCCGGCCGCCGCCGTGCTCGGCCAATAGCTCGCGCAGCAGCTCGGCCTGCGTTCCGTCAAGCACGCCGCCGCGCGCCGGGCCTTTGCGGCCTTGAGCCAATGCCATGATGATGCCGTGCAGCGTCCGGATATCCTGCTCGGTCGGCTGCATGCGGTTGAAGATGTTGCGCAGGTTGACGCTCATCACGCCGCGTTTCTCGTGCGGCCGGTAGAATTCGATGCCGTCGAGCTCGCGCTCGAGATCGGCAAAGAACGCGTCGAGCTGCTGCTTGGGCGCCGGCGGCGATTTGTCTGGCGCCGCGAACGGCAACTGACCCCCGCTCGCCCGCTTGAACCATTCATAGGCGACGATCACCACGGCCTGGGCCAGATTGAGCGAAGCAAAGGCCGGATTGACCGGCAGCGTCACGATGGCGTCGGCGCGCGCCACCTCGTGGTTCTCAAGCCCGATGCGCTCGCGCCCGAACACGATCGCGACCGTCTCGCCGCTGCCGATTTTCGGCGCCATCGCCTCCGCGGCCTGCGCCGCGGAGAGCACGGGCTTTGCCTGGTCGTGATTGCGCGCGGTGGTGGCGAGCACATAGGTGCAGTCGGCGAGCGCGTCGGCCAGCGTGTCGTAGAGCACGGCGTTGTCGAGCACGCGGTCGGCCCCGGCCGCCATCATGCGCGCCTTGTCGTTCGGCCACGCCTGCACCGGCTTGACCAGCCGAAGCCGGCTCAGGCCGAAATTCGCCATCGCGCGTGCCGCCGCACCGATGTTCTCGCCGAGCTGCGGCTCGACCAGCACGACGACCGGTCCCGGCGTTTCGATCCAGCGCTTGGTTTTGTCGGTGCCCGAGCCCGGCATGGTTTCACTCTTGCTGTCATTCCGGGGCGCGGCCAAAGGCCGCGAACCCGGAATCCAGCGGCGTAAGATCTGTTAGCTGGATTCCGGGTCTCGCGCTAACGCGCGATCCCGGAATGACACTTGGAAATTGTGCGGGACAGCTTCCCTTGCCCGCGGAGCAGGTGCTATAGCCCAGCCTGCCGGGCCTCCCGCGCGCACGCAAACATTCCCGAAAAGGCTTTATCGATGGCGAAAATCAAGGTGGCCAATCCGGTCGTCGAAATGGACGGCGACGAGATGACCCGCATCATCTGGCAGCTCATCAAGGACAAGCTGATTCACCCCTATCTCGACGTTCAGCTCCTCTATTACGATCTCAGCGTCCAGAAGCGCGACGAGACCAACGACCAGATCACCATCGACGCGGCGAACAAGACCCGCGAGGTCGGCGTCGCCGTCAAGTGCGCCACCATCACGCCGGACGAAGGCCGCGTGAAGGAATTTGGCCTCAAGGAGATGTGGCGCTCGCCGAACGGCACCATCCGCAACATCCTCGGCGGCACCATCTTCCGCGAGCCGATCATCTGCAAGAATGTGCCGCGCCTGGTGCCCGGCTGGACCAAGCCGATCATCATCGGCCGCCACGCCTATGGCGACCAGTATCGCGCCACCGATTTCAAGTTCCCGACCAAGGGCAGGATCTCGATCAAGTTCGAGGGCGAGGACGGAAAGGTCATCGAGAAGGAAGTGTTCAAGGCGCCGGAGTCCGGCGTCACCATGGCGATGTACAACCTGGATTCCTCGATTCGCGATTTCGCACGCGCCTCGATGAACTACGCGCTCGGCCGCGGCTACTCGCTCTACCTGTCCACCAAGAACACCATCCTGAAGCAATACGACGGCCGCTTCATGGAGCTTTTCCAGGAGGTGTTCGACAAGGAGTTCAAGGCGAAGTTCGCCGAGAAGAAGCTCACCTACGAGCACCGGCTGATCGACGACATGGTCGCAGCGGCGCTGAAATGGTCGGGCGGCTATGTCTGGGCCTGCAAGAACTACGACGGCGACGTGCAATCCGACACCGTGGCGCAGGGCTTCGGCTCGCTCGGCCTGATGACGTCGGTGCTGATGACGCCGGACGGCAAGGTGGTCGAAGCCGAGGCCGCGCATGGCACCGTGACGCGCCACTATCGTCAGCACCAGAGAGGCGAGCAGACCTCGACCAACTCGATCGCCTCGATCTTCGCCTGGACGCGCGGCCTCGCGCACCGCGCCAAGCTCGACAACAACCCGCAGCTTGCGAAATTTGCGACCACCCTCGAGAAAGTCTGTGTCGAGACCGTCGAAGCCGGCTTCATGACCAAGGACCTCGCCCTGCTGATCGGCCCGGATCAGAAGTGGCTGACCACCACCGGCTTCCTCGACAAGATCGACGAGAACCTGAAGAAGGCGATGGCGGCTTAGGGCGCTACCGCAGCATCTTCTCCATGACATCGAACGGCGTGCGGCCTTCCTCCTGGCCCTCGCCGATGACGACGAAACCGAATTTGCCGAAATAGGCACGGTTGCCCGGCAGGGTCTTGCGCACGCGCAGCAGCAGCCTCGGCAGGCCGAGCGCCCGCGCTTCAGCATCGGCCGCGCGCAACAGGGCGCGGCCGATGCCCCTGCCTTGCAGGTCCGGCCGCGCCGCCATCCGCGTCAGATAGAGGCTGTTGTCCTTCTCGGCGCAGAACACGCTGCCGACAAAGTCGTCACCGTCCATCGCCACCAGCACGAATCCGTCGCGCTGGCGCTGCGCGAGATCGGCCGCCGTTTCCTGGAGTACGCCCGATGGCGGCGTGAACCCGCCAAAGGCCGCATGAACCATCGCCATGATTTCGTCGAGGCGATCCGGCGACGTCCAGCGGCGAATGAAAAATTCCGGCATGCGGTTCCGCCCACCTGACCCCGGCGCTATCCGCGGACTTCGGCCCGGTCGAGCCGGGCAAGCTCCTCCGCCCGCACTCCGGCGACGCGCTCGGAGATGGCCTCGTCCGGCAGGCCAATGCCTTCCAGCACGCGCGTCAGAAGCTGCAGGCTTGCCTCGACGGTTTCCGGAATCACGCCGAGCGCCCCCAGTTTCACCATTCGCGCCGCATGCTGGAAATTCGCGGCGCGCGCGAAAATCAGCGCGTCGCGCGAAATCTTCCGGGCTGCGGCCACCATGCGCTCGGCCGCCGCCGGATTGTTGAGGGTGACGACAAAGGCGCGGGCTTGGGCGCCGCCGACCTTCTTGAGCATCTCGACGTGCGAGGCGTCGCCATAATAGGCCTGCCAGCCGCGCTTGCGCATCGACGATACGGCTTCGCCGTCGGTGTCGAGGCACACGAAAGGCACGCCTTCCGTGGCGAGCGCCTCGCCGATCAACTGGCCGACGCGGCCGCAGCCGCCGATCACGACATGGTTCTCGAGCTCGACCGCGTGCGGCGCCAGTGCGCCATGATCGCGCTGCGCCATCGGCCGGGCCAGCAGCCGCGCCAGGTAGCCCACCGGCGGCGTCACCATCATGCTCAGCGCGACCACGGCGATCGCGTCGATCGCAAGGCGCGGCGGCAACAACGCGCCGGCCTGGGTGATGACGACGAAGGCGAACTCGCCGGCCTGGGCCAGCAGCAGCGCAACCTCGATCGCCTCCGCCCGCGGCACGCCGAACAGGCGCGCGACGCCAAACAAGATTGCGGCCTTCGCCGCCATCAGCACCACCACCGCCAGAACGATCCAGCCGCCATCTCCGGCCACCGCGATGACGTCGAGGTGGGTGCCGATGGTAATAAAGAAAATGCCGAGCAGCAGGCCCTTGAACGGCTCGAGGTCGATTTCGATCTGATGGCGCGCTTCGCTGTCGCTGAGCAGCAGGCCGGCAAGGAAGGCGCCGAGCGCGATCGACAGGCCGGCAAGCCCGGTCGCGACCGAGAACGCCACCAGGATCAGCAGCGTGATCGCCATGATCAGGTCACGGCTGCCGGTACGCACCGCCGAATGCAGCAGCCGCCGCACCACGAAGCGGCCGACCAGCATGATCGCAACCACGGCGGCGAGGGCCTGCGCAAACGGCGCGATCAGCGAGATGATGCCGCCCCGCGCGCCGCCGGCCAGCAGGCCGACGATGAACAGGATCGGCACTACCATCATGTCCTGGAACAGCAGCACCGACAGCGCGATATGGCCCACGGGCTGCGCGGCACGATGCTGCTCGGTGAGCAGCTGCATGACGATCGCGGTCGACGACAGCGCGAGACACAGCCCGAGAATCAATCCGGACGGCGGGACGGCCCCGGAGACCCGCAGCGTGATACCGATCGCCAGCGTCGTCAGCGTCACCTGGGCAAGCCCGACGCCGAGCACGTAGCGCCGCAGCTGCCACAGCCGCTGCAGCGACAGCTCGAGGCCGAGCAGGAACAGCAGGATGACGATGCCGAATTCGGCGAGCGGCTCGCCGCGCTGGGGATCCTCGAAGGTCAAATAAGACAGCCACCGATGGTCGGCGGCAAGACGGCCGAGCCCGTGCGGGCCGAGAATGACGCCGGCGATCAGGAAGCCGAGCACCGTGCCGATGCGGGCGCGGTGGAACAGCGGAACGATGATGCCCGCGACCGCCAGGAAGATGATGAGTCCTTTAAGTCCTGGCGCGTGCAGCACGGCTGTGACTAGAGCGTGATGAGTTGAAGTGGGCGCCGCAGCTTGCGCTCCCTCCCCCTGCAAGGGGGAGAATCGGCGTGGGGGGTCAAGGCCTTCATCTGACGCTCCAGAGGCCCCACCCCGGATCGTTCCGCGCGGTCCGACCTCCCTCTTTTCAGGGGGAGACTACAGCCACAGTCAGTTCGACTGAAAATCATCACGCTTTAGCCGCCAAGCGCTGCTTCGACTGCCTTGAGCGCCGCATTGGCTTTCGAGCCGTCGGGACCGCCGGCCTGCGCCATGTCGGGGCGGCCGCCGCCGCCTTTGCCACCCAGCGCCTCGGCACCATTGCGCACCAGGTCGACCGCGGAGAAGCGCGCGGTGAGGTCATTGGTGACGCCGACCACGATGCCGGCCTTGCCGTCATCGGTGGTGCCGACGATCGCCACCACGCCCGAGCCGACCCGCTTCTTGCCCTCGTCGGCGAGGCTGCGCAGGTCCTTGAGGTCGATGCCCGACACCGCGCGGCTGAAGAAGTTGACCCCGGCGACCTGCCGCGCGTCATCGCCATTGGCGGCGGCTGCGCCGGACGGCCCGCCGCCCATCGCCAGCTTCTTGCGGGCGTCGGACAGGTCGCGCTCCAGCTTCTTGCGCTCATCCATGAGCGCGGAAAGGCGTGCCGGCATCTCTTCAAGCGGCACTTTAAGTTCTGAAGAGGCCGCTTTAGCGGCTTGAAGTTGCTTGGCAATTGTCTTGCGGGCAACCCGGCCGGTCTGCGCCTCGATGCGCCGCACCCCGGCGGCGACGCCACTGTCGGTCAGCCCGGTAATCAGGCCGATGTCGCCGGTGCGCTTGACGTGGGTGCCGCCGCACAGCTCGACCGACCAGCCCATGGTGTTGCCGCTTCCCTCGCCCATCGCCACCACGCGGACCTCGTCGCCGTATTTCTCGCCGAACAAAGCCCGCGCACCGGAGGCCCGGGCATCTTCGAGCGCCATCAGCCGGGTCGTGACCGGCGAGTTCTGCAGCACGATGTCGTTGGCAATGTCCTCGACCCGCTCCAGTTCCTCGGCCGTCACCGGCTTGGGATGCGAGAAGTCGAAGCGCAGCCGGTCGGGCGCGACCAGCGAGCCCTTCTGCGCGACGTGGTCGCCGAGCACCTGGCGCAGCGCCTCGTGCAGGAGGTGCGTCGCGGAGTGGTTCTGCCGGATCGCGGCGCGGCGCGCGTGGTCGACCTCAAGCAGCAACGGATCGCCGACCTTGACCGTGCCCTGCGTCACCGTGACGGCATGAGCGAACACGTCGCCGGCCTTCTTCTGCGTGTCGGTGACGGCGACGCTGACGCCCTCCCGCCGCATCTCGCCGGTGTCGCCGACCTGGCCGCCGCTCTCGCCGTAGAACGGGGTCTGATTGAGCACGACCTCGCCGCTCTCGCCCGTTTTGAGCTCGTCAACGCTCTCACCGTTCTTCACGAGCGCCGTCACGATGCCTTCCGCCGTTTCCGTCTCGTAGCCGAGGAACTCGCTGGGCCCAACCTTGTCGCGCAGCGCAAACCACAGGGTCTCGGTCGCGGCCTCGCCGGAGCCCGCCCACGACGCGCGCGCCTTCTCCTTCTGGCGCTCCATCGCATCGCTGAACGCTGCCTGGTCGACCGAGATGCCGCGCGCCTTGAGCGCGTCCTGGGTCAGGTCCAGCGGAAAGCCGTAAGTATCGTAGAGCGTGAACGCGGTCTCGCCGTCGAACATGTCGCCCTTCTTCAGCGACTTCGAGGCCTCGTCGAGAATGGCGAGGCCGCGGGCGAGCGTCCTGCGGAACCGCGTCTCCTCGAGCCGCAGCGTCTCGGTGATCAGCGCCTCGGCGCGGATCAGCTCCGGATAGGCCTGGCCCATCTCGCGGATCAGCGCCGGCACCAGACGCCACATCAGCGGCTCCTTGGCGCCGAGCAACTCGGCATGGCGCATGCCGCGCCGCATGATGCGGCGGAGCACGTAGCCGCGACCCTCGTTCGAGGGCAAGACGCCATCGGCGATCAGAAACGACGAGGCACGCAGATGGTCGGCGATCACCCGGTGCGAGGCCTTCTGCGGCCCGTCGGGCGAGACCTTGGTGAGCTCGGCGATGGCGCCGATCAGCGCCCTGAACAGGTCGATCGCGTAGTTGTCGTGGGTGCCCTGCAGCACCGCGGCGATGCGCTCGAGCCCCATGCCGGTGTCGATCGAAGGCCGCGGCAGGTCGGTGCGCTGGCCGCCTTCATGCTGCTCGTACTGCATGAAGACCAGGTTCCAGATCTCGATGAAGCGATCGCCTTCGCTGTCGGGCGAGCCGGGGGGGCCGCCGGGAATCTTGTCGCCATGGTCATAGAAGATTTCCGAGCACGGCCCACACGGGCCGGTGTCGCCCATCGCCCAGAAATTGTCGGAGCCGGGGATGCGCGCGATCTTCGAGTCAGGCAGGCCCGCGATCTTCTTCCAGAGGTTGAAGGCGTCGTCGTCGTCGACATAGACGGTCGCCATCAGCCTGTCTTTCGGCAGCCCGAACTCCTTGGTGACGAGCGTCCAGGCCAGCTCAATGGCGCGCTCCTTGAAATAGTCGCCGAACGAGAAGTTGCCGAGCATCTCGAAGAACGTGTGATGCCGCGCGGTGTAGCCGACATTGTCGAGGTCGTTGTGCTTGCCGCCGGCGCGCACGCATTTCTGCGCGGTGACGGCGCGGCTGTAGGGCCGCTTCTCAAGGCCGGTGAAGACGTTCTTGAACTGCACCATGCCGGCATTGGTGAACATCAAGGTCGGGTCGTTGCGCGGCACCAGCGAGGACGACGCCACCGGCTGGTGGCCGTTCCTCGCGAAATAGTCGATGAAGTGCGACCGGATATCGTTGACGCCACTCATGAAACGCTACTCTCACCCCCGCCCCGCCGGTCCGGCTAAAGCCTCGTCCGGCTTGATATTTTATCCCGACTGTATGTAGCGGCGGGGGTGGCGCAAGTCCACAGAGCTTGTGGCTCAGGGCCGCTCGGCCAGCGCCAGCTTGGCGGCGAGCGCGATGAACGCCGCGCCGAGCGCGCGTTCGAGCCAGGCCCGCAGCCGCCTGCGGCCACCGAGCGCCGCCGCCGAGCGCGCGGCGACGAACGCAAGCGCGAGCAGCCAGACGAAACCGATCAGGATGAAGACCAGGCCGAGCGCCGCAAAGCCGAGCGGCGCATGGGCCGCACCCGCCGACACGAACTGCGGCAGGAAAGCGAGGAAGAACACCGCCACCTTCGGATTGAGCACATTGGTGAGGAAGCCGGTCCAGAACAGCGACGAGGTGCGCAGCGCCTGCGGTTCCGGCGGGGTGCCGCCCCCCACCCGACCCGCGGTGAGGATGGCCCGCAGTCCGATGAAGGCCAGATAGGCCGCGCCGAGCCACTTCACGACGTTGAACGCGTGCGCCGACGCCGCGAGGATCGCCGACAGGCCGACCGAGGCTGCCATGACATGGACGAGGCAGCCGCTGATGATGCCGAACGACGCCACCATGCCGCCGCGCCGGCCATGGCGGAGCGTCTGCGCGAACACCAGCGTGCTGTCAGGACCGGGCGTGATCGCCAGGAGGACGCAGGCCGTGACGAACAGCGCGAGATCGTGAATGCCGAACATGAGTGCAATGCTAACGCACGCCTGCGGTCAAGGCGAGGCTGCGCCTTTGCCAGCTCGTCATCCTGAGCTGCGCGCGCAGCGCGCCTCGAAAGATGACAACCCCGAACATCGGCCGCCACCCTTCAAGGCCCGGTCGCTTCGCGACCTCGCACCTCAGGGTGACGGGTGCCTCCAAACGCACATCGCCCCCGTCCTCGGTGGCGGCCGCTTTACGCAGCCGGGTGCCGACGGGGGCGATACGCGCGACGAAACGCGAAACTCAATCGTCGCTTCAGGGTCCGGAGCGCGCCGCGCCCGGGAGGTTTACGCACGTGAGCGGGGCAACACTCACGACTTCAGCCGGCGATCTCCAGCGGACTGATCTCCAACGGACTGATCTCCAACGGACAGGGACCATGGCAGACGACGCGCGAGCGGTCAGTCCAGATGTCGCCGAGCAGGTCGCGGGCGTCCTGCTCGGTGCCGCCGGCGTCGGTGACCACGTCACGGTTCTCGCCGGTGACGGTATCCTCCAGGTAGAACCAGTGGCGCAGCGCGGTGGCGACGGTCACAGCGGTCAGGCCTCCGCCGCCTCGTCGTCGTCATCCTCGTCCTTCTCGCCGGTCAGGATCGCCTCGGCAATCAGCCCGGCATTCTGGCGCACCGCAGCCTCGATCCGGTCGGCAATGTCCGGGTTATCCTTGAGGAACTGCTTGGCGTTCTCGCGGCCCTGCCCGATACGCTGGCTGTCATAGGAGAACCAGGCGCCGGATTTCTCGACCACGCCGGCCTTGACGCCGAGATCGATCAGCTCGCCGACCTTGGAGACGCCTTCGCCATACATGATGTCGAACTCGACCTGCTTGAACGGCGGCGCCAGCTTGTTCTTCACCACCTTGACGCGGGTCTGGTTGCCGATCACCTCGTCGCGCTCCTTG